>NZ_JBALMG010000081.1:0-138 GCF_036963225.1 Bacillus sp. JJ783
AGTAGACTTACTACAAAATGGCCAAGTAGTTGCGACGCAAGAAGTAAGTGAAGCAACAGGTTGGAAATATGCATTCAAAGACTTAGCGGCATATGATGCCGAAGGCAATGCGTACAAGTATGAAGTAAAAGAACAACC
>NZ_JBALMG010000081.1:204-10149 GCF_036963225.1 Bacillus sp. JJ783
GGTTATGACATTACGAATATAAAAATCAAGGACGAAACAGTTGTACCTCCTCAGGACAATACAGATACGAAGGATGGAACAGTTGTACCTCCACAAGAAAATACAAAGGACAATTCAGAAGTTCCACCTACTAAAGAAAGTGATAAGACTTCATTATTACTGCCTAAAACAGGAGGAACGCCAACAGAAATTATTTCAATTGGTGGAGGTATTTTGTTGTTAGTTTCTGGGATACTTTTATTCGTTCGTCGACGAGTTCAATAATTAGAGTATTTATTGTAAAGTAACTTGGGTGGTAGGATAGCCATCAAGTTAATGAAAACTCTTGAAACCTGAGTACTTAAAGGATAGTTCCGGTATTTTACCGGAACTATCTTTTTTAATATGGATGTTTTTGCCCATCCCCCCGAAAAGGGGGATTAAGCATAGTTAATTAAAAAATGATATGTCGTGTCAAAAAGTACACTTTATGACATAGCTAAAAATATAGATTTTTTCGTTTCGAAAATACAACTTAACCATATTTGAAACATGTCAATATAATTGTTGTCACCGCCAAGGTGAATTTTATACTTTCTGCTAAGTTCCCTTTTACACTTTAGATTGCGCATATCCCACTTGACATGGAGCCTCTACAGGAATGATAAACAGCCTTGAAGCCTTGGTATTAAAAGAACCAGGACTGTTACTGCAAGGCTATCATACCTGCTTCTCCAAATAAAGTGGGCGACAAATGTGGCTAAAAGTGTAAAGTTTATATTAGCGAAAACTGTAAAATTTATTCTGGCGTTTACAATTGTATATATTTTGAAACGTTTATTTTTAAAGGTAACCAAAAGTCCTTATGTATAAGGACTTTTTTACAATGTTTTTTGTTATTCCCCCTTTTCGAGGGGGTGGGCAAAAATACCCAATAATATGTATTGGATATTAAGTAAACACGTCCTATAAAACAGAATCATTTATTTTTACCAGATTGTTAGTGTACAAATACAAGAGAATCGAGATCGTTTGTTGGGCTAGATTAAAGAAACGCCACATCTATATGGTTGAGATGTGTTACGCCTTCTAATCGGAGAATCTACTTTATAGAACGTGTCCACAAGTCATATTTTACTACATGTAATATTTATTAAGTGTATTTTTTCTAATTATGTATAATTGCATAAAGTTTATGAGAAAAAGAGAGTATACTTTGGTATTGTGTAATAAAGATAAAGCCCACCTACGGAAATAGGTGGGCTTTTTAATGTATAAAAAAAAGGGTTCTGGTGCAAAAAATCTATAAAACTTGGACATACTGATATTACTACTCTAGAAAAGGTGTGTGATGAGTATGAAAAAGGAAATTTTTTTCAAATGGAAGCATTATCAGCCTGATATTATTTTGTTAACGGTAAGATGGTACCTACGGTATAACCTCAGTTTTCATGATTTGGTGGAAATGATGAAGGAACGGGGCTTATCTATTTCTCATACCACGATTATGCGTTGGGTTCATCAGTATGGTCCTGAATTGGACAAACGAATTCGTCGTCACCTCAAGCAAACCAATGACTCTTGGAGAGTCGATGAAACATATATCAAAGTTAAAGGGCAATGGATGTACCTGTACCGTGCTGTTGATTCGAAAGGAAACACAATCGATTTTTATCTAAGCAAAACAAGAGACCAAAAGGCTGCAAAACGCTTTTTCAAGAAAGCTTTGCGGTCTTTTCATGTTTCAAAGCCACGTGTTATAACAGTCGATAAGAATCCGGCTTATCCTATAGCAATTGAACAGTTGAAAAAAGAAAAAAGCATACCTGATGGTATGCAACTTAGACAACAAAAGTACTTGAATAATATAGTAGAACAAGATCATCGTTTTATTAAGAAACGCGTGCGTTCTATGTTGGGATTCAAGTCATTTAAAACGGCAACTTCTATATTGAGAGGTGTTGAAGCCATGCATATGATGAAAAAAGGACAAACCTCTCAAGGGGGGAAGTCTGTCCAAAATCAAGTGAACCTCATTCATCAACTATTCGGTATTCCAGTATAAAAGCGGATTCCGTTAGGAATCTCTTCACTTCTTTATATCTTCAAAAAATGTTTGCACCAGAACCCTATTTTTCTCTAGAGGGGGTAGAATTGAAGCAGTTAAACTGAACATCACTGAAGTATTTAATAATTCAGAAGATTTATCAGCCGTATCAAGATTTCTAACTGGGTATGCAGATTTTGTATTAGTTGGTGATGATTTAGAATTCGGAGTATGCATTGAGACTACAGAATATCATTACGAATTTAGTATGTGGGGATTAACGAAAATCTAAATTATGAAAATAGACAAAGCCACCTTTTTGATAGGTGGTTTTGTCTACTATTTCACATATACATTGGCTTCATTTATAGTTACATAGTATGTTTTGCCTTTGCTATTGTGCACTTTGTATTGTGGTAATCCGTTAACACTTACCTTTGCATCAATTGTAAATCTTAATCCTGTATCTACAGTACCAGCAACATCTTTATCCTGCGCAGATGGCGCAAGCACTACTAAAAATATTAATTATATTCACATTAATTTAATGCACTCTTTAATACATATTTCATACTGTAAAAATAAAAAGTTGTGTGCGATTAAGTTAATTATTTTTTTCTTTTGAATGAATAGAAAAAATGTGAACGGAGAAGTTAGAATGACACTTGTTGAATATGGAAAAAATACTACATGATTTGTCTAGTATACAATCTAATATAATACGCAAATAATTTAAATACACTATAAATCGGAGGTGTATTTTTCTTGGGTCAAGAAAAGATTATTGAAGAAAGAAACACTTTAATTGGTCGTTTAATTACTTTAACTGGGTCTGTATTTTTTTGATTGGATCATTAGTTGCGGTAATTATTGCTTTTAATTCATATCAAAAATCACTTGCTAGTCAATAAATGTTTCACCTACAAATTTAACATTAAGGGGAATCAAATGAATATATTTCCGCACAGAATCCATTTTCCTTATCTAAGTTACCATCCTGTATATGGTCATTTTCCAGTTTCATATGTCTATCATATAAAACCCATATATATCCATTTACTCCCCAAAAAACCTACTTCTTATCAACCTTTTATACACAATTCATATAATGGCAATGGCATATATACAACCCCCTTTTATAAACATTTCAACCATATAGTAACAGCGAAAATGTGGGAAAATTAAAAAACTAGAAATACATTTCCTAACTGCATTTTGTTTATCAACGAATTACTAAAGTGGAATTCAAAACAGGCCCCCTGTGTATAGGAGTCTGTTTTAATTCACTTTATCTTTACATATGTTTGACTTGCAGTGATATAGTATGTTGCACCTCGGCTATTCGTGTAATAGTAGGGAAAGGTAGGTTGCTGGAAACCCGCTGATATAAAGGTATCCACAATCACTTACTTATACTCAGTTTACATAACCATTCTTATCAGAAGTTGTGGAAATTAGAGGAGAGTCAGTCTCAAAATGAAAAGAATTCTTATCTTATTGAGACAGTTAAAAGAATTTCAAAGCTATATATTTAATTCTGTATTAGAATTAAATTGGGCTCAACTTCTACATAAAACAAGAGTAATAAAGAACATTTTTGACGTAAAAAGCAATAAAAAAACCATCTCTTTCGATATTATAAACACCTTAGTTTCGAATATAATACAGTTGATTTACCCCTAAGGGATTAACTTAGCTGTTTTGTCTTAAATTTAACTAAATGTGAGTTGTTATGTTGTTTGCACTCTAATAGTAAACGTACAATAAACAAAGATATGTAAAAGCGGGCAGATCTGGAACCAAAAAATTTTACTTACTGATGAAAAGTGAATAATGAATTCTGTTGGATGAACATAAAAGAATTGAAAGAAGGGAGAAAAAATAAACCCTCAGCAACTTCGCACGAAATACCAATTTTACGCAGAATAATACGATTATATAAAAATCAAATACAGTATCTAGGGATTTCAAGCCCAAGTGCATGAATCTTAGTATATTGGTATACGCTATATAATTGATATTTTATATAAGAATAATCAAATGCTGAATTACTCATAAACAATTTTTATAGTGAATTACATTTTAATTTATAAGAGCTTTTCTTGTGTTGATCTAACTAACTCCTGATTAACCTTGATTAAATTAACCAATTCACATTTTATAACGACTTTTAAACTGTGTTCATGTATTCATTTTGTTAGAATTTATATTTGAAAATCGTTTTATTTTATATACATATATAATTTTTATCGCCAAATATGAATTTATCACTTGGTTATCTATAACTTTTATTAGAATAATTACACTTTCCCATTCAATTTCGAGTGAATTTTAGTATTACATAATTTAATTATGTAAATAAGTTCGTGTAAAAATTGAATTTAACGCGAACTTGTGTTCGTATCTTTTTTCTGTTATAGTATATATGAGGTGATTTTTATGGATTACAGCAAGCAACGTCAAAAATCCGTACATCGTAAAAAATTATACGAGAATCTAAATGAAATGCCCTTTTACATAGAAGAATTTGTGGAGTACAAAGAATTGCATGATGCCTCTCCCTCCACCCTACTGAATTATGTATATGATTTTAGAGTCTTCTTTAATTGGCTATTATCCGAACAAATTATTGATTTTAAGCCCATTAAAGACATATCCTTCTCTGATTTGGAGAATTTAAAGAAAAAAGATGTTGAGAACTTTATGAGGTTTCTAAAACTGCAACAAAACATGCAGAATTCCTCTGTTAACAGAAAAATTTCAGCCTTAAAGTCTTTATTTAAGTACCTTACCGCCCTATCAGAGAATGATGATGGAGAATGTTATTTCTATAGAAATGTAATGGCTAAGATTGAAATACATAAAGATAAAGAAACATTAAATGCTCGTGCAAAACGTATGAGATCTAAGATATTTCATAATGATGACGATCAAGAATTTTTGAATTATGTGAAGTACGAACATGAAAAATCTTTAACAAAACATCAGTTGTTCTATTTCCTAAGAGATAAAGATCGTGATGTAGCTATCCTTTCCCTTTTTCTTGGTAGTGGTATTCGTGTAAGTGAATTGGCCGATCTTCGTATGGACGATATAAACTTAAAAGAAAGATTAATTGATGTAATCCGAAAAGGAAACAAGGAAGATTCTGTATGGATTACACCAATTGCATTGAACGACCTTGAAAAGTATATGGAAATTAGAGATAACAAATATGCTCCAGGAAAAGAATTAAAAAATGTGTTTTTATCGAAGTATAAACATACTGCACAGTCTCTTTCGGTTAGAGCTATCCAAGATATAGTAGAAAAATATACTAAGGCCTATGGCAAAAAAATGTCTCCTCATAAATTAAGACACACATTGGCAAATAAATTATATATGGAAGAAAAAGACTCGTTACAAGTCATGCAGCAACTTGGGCATACTAGTCAAGATACGGCCTTATTATACACACAGCTTGGAGAAACAACAATTAAGGATAGCTTAGGAAGAATAGGAAAGAATAAGTGATATAAAGTTCAGCAATACAAAATTGCTGAACTTTTATTATTTTACTTGATAAAGCGGATTTAAAATCTATTTATTATTCATTTCATCTCGAATTTTATTATGTAAAAAATACATAGTTTAAGTTCTACTTTAATTAGAATTTAAACTCTCTCTTGATAGGGTATTTTAAATTCCTACAATTGTTGTTTACATTAAATACATTTTTAACGAACAGGTGAATCCATGCAAGGCTATTTTCTAAGTTTTTCAATTGCATTTTTAATAGGAATGGAAGTCACTTGGTTTAGGTTGACCTGGTCTAATTTTGTAAATCCTTTTCCAAATTCAAGCATATTGATGGCAAAATTCATTTCAATACTTGAAGGTATACGATTATTATTTATAATACTTATAATTAAATCTTGAACTGACCATTGATCTATAGCTGCAGCTATATACCACATTTCTTCTAAACAAACTTTTTGACATTGGGGGTAGTCGCTAGAAGCTGTATACATTCGATGAAGGAATGAGCCAAACGAATTAATTGCTACAAATGGCCAATGTGTCATTCCGTAACATTCTCTTAATTTTTTTGCAAATAATTCGATAAAGTCAATAATTTCATGCTTTATATCAATAATATAGGTTTGAATCGTATCTATTGTATTAAGTCGGGTCACTATAGGGTCAATAAAGTCATAAAATAAATGGGTATTAACTTGTGCTTTCATGACAACCTCGTGAAACTCTTTCCATGTTGCAGTTTTATTGCTTTGTAAAAACTCTGCAACGGTATAATCAATAGAAGTAGTAAGGGTATTATAAAATTCTTTATACTTATAGTATTCCGTTTCAAATGCAGCAGCATCAATATATCTATTTTCAGGTGATTCTAATGTAGCAGTACCTATTAAAGAAGCGTACATTTCGCTATTTCTAGAACTTCTTGGATTTTTACCAGTTAGTATGAAATATAATAACTTTCCTAATGAATAAACATCACTACTTTTGGTTGCCGCACTTAGCTTATCTTGTTGTTCTGGGGCAACGTAATTAATATTTCCATAACCTTGAACCGATGAATATCCTTGCTTAGTGAGATTTTCATAGTCTTTTCCTAGACCAAAATCACTAACCACTACTTTGTCATCAAATATTAGAACGTTGTTAGGTGATAAATCCCTATGTAATACCTCTAATGAGTGAGCGAATACCATTGCTGATAAAATCTGTTCAAATATATTTAATCGGTCATTCAAATCAAGTTTATTATTATTTTTTTCAATGTAATCCTTAAGGTGTAAAGTGGCACAAGGCATCAGATAGTAATATTGATTTCTACTTTCATCAAATTTGTGATCTACTAGAGGTACTATGTGATCATGGCCTTCTAGTCGTTTTAGTATTTCGATT
Source organism: Bacillus sp. JJ783 (assembly GCF_036963225.1). Taxonomy (NCBI): domain Bacteria; kingdom Bacillati; phylum Bacillota; class Bacilli; order Caryophanales; family Bacillaceae; genus Bacillus; species Bacillus sp. JJ783. Next base: position 7,139 of record NZ_JBALMG010000081.1, read on the forward strand.
TCACGTCGAAATCTATTTTTATAAACTATATTTTCATGAAACTCCTCTTTTAATCTTTTTAAAGCATATTGTTCTCCAGTAGATTCACATTCATATTTATCAACATGTGCAAAAAATCCATGTCCAACATTTTTAACGTAATTAAGTTCACTTAATTTTGAGTCATTATTATTGCTTAAATCATCAATTGTTCCTTCTTGAAGTAGCCAATCAACTTCACCATTATTATAAACACCTATATAACCAATTTTCTGTTCCTCTATAAAACGATTAATTTCTTCGTCGGGGAAAAATTCGAACATTGATGCAAAACTATTCATTAGATATGGAAAACCCTTATTCATTATTTTTCTTAGTAATCTAGCTATCTCATCTAATAGATAAGTGTATGGTCCATTATCAGAGGGGGAACTCTCAGCAATTGCTGCTAGTCGTAGTTGAAGTATCCATGTGTCATGGGCAATTTCCTCTGGATCCAATTTCATTAGTTGGCTATGAATAAAGCCATTTAAATCACGTCTAAAGTATATGCTTTTAGCTTGATCCATTGAATAAATCTCGTGAGTGTATTCTTTGAATTTTGGATGCTGTTCTAAAAATGACACTTTGTATCACTCCTTACCTGGTAATTTTTGATAATGTGGATATTATAACATAAAAATATACCATGAAGTGTTCGTTAAATGTGAATTTAACGTAAAGATGAAATTCATAGTTTAAGTTTATTTTGTGCCCTCCTCTGCTGTAAAAAGACATGAAAATGGATACTTTTGTTACTATTGTAGAATTAAATTTTATTTTAGCTCCACGTTTAATTAGGTTTTGCTGAGAACTAAAAAAGAGAGCAAGGCTCTCTTTTTTAGTTACTATTTAAATTTGTTTCAAATTCAGCTAAAGTACTTGAAGCAGTACTAAATTTTTGCTCAGAAAGTTGTCTAGATTTTTTGGCTTCCTTCATTCTGTCTTCCATTGGAGCTACACCACGTATACCTTGCAATATAGCATTTGCTGCATTTTCTCTATAATTTGCCGCAAGACCAAATTCTTCTCTAAATTTATTCATTTTTTCTTTTAGAACAGGATCGTTTATTTTATCAGAAGCATTAAAGTTGATATTCTCTTTTGACAGTTCTCTGTAATTAGTCGATACAAGCTCCATATGTTTTTGTAAAGTACTTTGGTCTACAGTTGCCGGAGTTTCCCCCTCTTTGTTAAAAACTGACTTCACTTCTTGATTCCATATATCATTAAACTCTTTAATCATGGAGTCAATTTTAGGCTTAATTTCATTTTTGTATGTAATAGCATCCGTATTTGAAGAAGATTGAGGCTGTTCTTGTTTAGCTGTAGTCCCTCCATAATGTTGATCTATATTGAATCGAATTTTATATTTTTGTGTCTTCGCAATTGTTATTTCAGGACTTTGTTTATTTATTTCAAAAGTAAAATCAACCCATTGTATAGATTCTAAATCTTTTGTCCCGTAATTATTAAATACAATTTTATTATCCTGTGTATCATCTATTTTTTTAGTAGGATTTAAAAATTTTTGTTTAATAGCTGTGGATGGTTCAAATAGTTCACCCTGATCAGTAGTAGCACGCATCTTATCAAAGCTAAAAGAAAAAGTAGAATTTGTTGTATTTTCAATGCTAAATGCAATTCGGAGAGAACCCACATCTTTTCCATTTGAAGTACTTTCTTTATTAGTTAAAGATAGTTGGTTCATAGATACTTTAAGCCCATCAAAGTTATCTTCGAATTTCGCATTATCATAAATTATGAAATGCTCATTATTTGTACCATTAGGACTATATTTATAGGGGCCTGCATTAATAGTTGTATTTATTTCTTTTATCGGTACATCCTCTTTTTTCTGTTTATCGTTTGATTTTTTGGTGCTCTCTTGCTTTGATTTTTCCGCTGTGCTAGCTGTATCATTAGATACACACGCTGTCATCCCCATAAATAAAGTACTACATGTTAAAGCTGCTAATAATTTCTTATTCAAAATTCATTTCCTCCAAATATTCAAATGTAATATTTATCAATTATAACAAATTCAGTTGCCTGCTTTTGCTATTTTTAAAAAGTATCCACTTTGGTGTCTCCGTTTAAAAAAGTACCTATTTTCTTGTTTCGATATGTGGACAAGAAAGTTTATACTAAATTTTTATAGGTTTACAGAAATAAAACTAATTATTCTTGTGTGAGAGTAATTGGTTTCTTATAGAAAAATATATTTAGGATTAATTAACCATAAGAAAATGAATTTTATGTAATTGCTTACTATATACAAAAAGAACCGGGCAATTTATGCCTAGTTCTTTTTGAGTTAGATATGATATCTCGGTTAAAAAAGTGTCCATTTTTAGTGGTTTTCAGTTATTAAGCGCTTTAATTTTTATAACCTTCATACTCATTATCTGTATTTACAGACTATTTATATATTTGAGGTTTGAGCTCATTAAATTTAGTCTCTATTTCTTCTTTTTCTTTTTGTTCATCTTTTGGTGTATCCGTGAAACGTACGGAAATATTCCTTGTACCAATAATCTTATGAGCATCTGGTAGAAGTTTTTCCGTTTTCGCTTTATTTTCTAAACTCCGTTTATTCCCATTTATATCATTATTAAGGAAACTAAGAAAATAAATTTTTTCATGTTCTTTATCTTTACTGGTAGGATATGAATATGAACAAACCAATCTATCTTTAAAATGTATACTAGCCGTTGTTGGAATAGCTTTATGCAGAGTCTTGAAAAAATCTATTGGTTTAAAAGGACCGTTTTTTGTATAATCAATTTCTAGGAACTTACAAAGTTTTTTGTATAAAATATCTTCCGGACCTACTAATGGTAATTTAAATGACTTATACTTCCCTTGAACTTCGTATTTTAATGGTAATTCCAAGAAATCTCTAGTTCCTCTTTTAAATAAGCCCAATGTGTATACTTTATTTGCAGTTTCATCATACTTTTTCTTATTATTTATATCTTCATAATCATATT
>NZ_JBALMG010000081.1:10166-12978 GCF_036963225.1 Bacillus sp. JJ783
AAATTGCACATATTTCTAAATTATTTTTATAGCTTATTCCATTTACAACTTGGTAATCAATATCTTGTATTAACATATTTTCTGACAAAGAAAACAACCTTGTTAGTTCAATGGTCCCTCCCATATTAATTCCCCTTCCTGTAAATTAAATATACATGTTTTTTTGTGATTATGTTTCCCTTCGTATTGTATCGTACTGTTGGGAAATTTTTCAACATTTCTATTTTAAAATATTTCATTAAACGATGGTCAGATAAAGTGAAATTCGCATCTTTGATAGACTTTTTTGTCTTTTTTCATTTTAGGTAAGATTCATAGTTATAGAAGGGTTCATTGTGAGAGGGACAATGGATTAACTCTTGCATCAACCTAGGCATATATGATAGTAGATTCTAACGAAATCGTATTTTATGCTGTAAGTTTAAGTATTCAGTTGATAAACCCTTTTTGAATTTTGACAGTCTGATTTTGTGAATCAATTTTTCCTTTTTATTAAACGCATACCATTGGGTAAACTATCTGCACCCTCCTTTCAACTCTTCCATCACATTGCCACAGGATAGAAAAATTTTTTATCTACTGTTATCACATGAAGTTTAGGAATATATGAAAAAGCAATTGTTTGCCTTTTTAGTTTTTGATTTACTAGGAAAAAAATACACTCATTTAAAATACCAGTTTAGATACCGGGACACCTACTCCTAAATAAGTAAAAATTTAATACTATATAGTGAACAAACTATTATTTTGAATATTTTTCAAATATCATTTATTATTAATATATTAATAATAAATATTATAGGAAGTGTATAATTTGATACTATGGGATTTTTATGAACTAGAGAAATTAGGTAGAAATAAAAAGCGCTTTCTGACTCATTTAGGAGTTTTTATGAATGAACATACTGTAGAAGAAACATTAGATGTAGTAAGGCTTTCGGGGATATGTTTTAATCCATACCATTCAAAAAAAAATGATACTTATAAAGAAATAATTTCATTAATTGAAGAACATTACCCTAGTTGTAAAGAATATATTGATGATTTTGTTACAACAATAAATTCATTGAATAGCATTTTCCAAGATTTCAGGGATTTAAGAGAAGCAAAGGAATTAAATAAGATTCCTCAAAGTAAAAGAGTGCTTTCTTTTATTGTAGCCTTAGAAATTTGGATGGGATCATTAACAGAATATAACAATGGGCATTCATTACAGGAAATAAAAAAGTCTTATCCTTTCGTTATCAGCTTATTCAATCCAATTAAAGCTGAAGTATTGCCTGTTGGAGACGCTATAAATCAGGCTAGAGGAATTGCAGACAGCGTTGCAGAGAATGCAGGTAGTATATTGAAATATCTACAGTATGAAAACGGTACTCTAGAGAAATTAGAACATGTAAGCATGAACGACATTCGAGCTGCTAGAGATCATATTGAACTTTATGATATATTTTCATCATTAATTAATTTGGAACAAAAATGGAGATTTAGTAATACTACCGTAACCGAAGATAATAACAATTTTAATGTTAAACTCAATAACGAGGGGTTTTTAAGAGCTCAGGAAGCCTCGAAAATTCGATTTATAAGCCAGAGAAGTAAATGGTATTCTGACTTCTTAAGTTCAGAGGTGACTGCTTCAATTAATACCGAAGCAGTAGAATTAGCTCCAAATCAATATTTATGCGAAGAAGAGATATTCTATTCTATTGCTATAGGAGAATTCTTACTTACCCACGATTTGAATATTAAATGTTTAAATGTATCTCTTGCTGAATGGATTCGTGCATATACAATTATTATATTGGAGTCAAAAAAGGAACTGGAAAATAGATTTAATAATGGATATGTGCGCCCGATTTCCTTGAAAAATTGGACGATTTTTCAAGAAAGGAAATATTGGAAAAAATTATTTGTCAAAAGAGGAATTTCTAAAACTAGCTCTGATATTATAATTGATGAACTTATATTTGATAATGATGCGAAGGATCTTTTAGATTGCCCATTTATTCAATTTAATGGGGCTTTAATTCTTATCCCTTCAATTGCTGCAAGTATTGATCCTTCAATGTCTCTCATATCATTGTTAGTTAATAACAACATAGATATTTCTTTTAAAGGAACTGGTTTGGAAAATGATGTTTTAAAAGCATTAAATACGAATGGTATATTAGCTAAAAGATTAAAACAAAGTCATAGGGGAGAGACTTTTGAGTGTGATGCAGCGTTTAAACTCAATAATGACCTATTTTTTGTGGAGATAAAAGCGTTTGGTCAACCTTCTACATATAGAGAGTACTACAATCTATTATTAAAGCTCTATGCTCATCAACCAAAAATTAAAGAGACAAGTAATGAAAGAAGTACAACTGAACAGTTAGAAAGAATTGCTGATTTTTATATAAAGAATATGGAAATTGTATGTAAGGAGTTGGATTTACCAAAAGATTGGAAGCCAGAACGAATTCATAAAATAATTTTAACTACAGCTATGCTAGGAGAACCTCTATTTGTTAATAACACTTACATAATTGATCATTCTGTCTTTATCCGTTTTCTAAATCGCATACCACCAGGTATTTCTTTTAACAATAAGCTTTACATTTATAGAATGCCCGATTTTGAGGGTGATATTACATCAGAAAAATTATTAAATATACTTCGTAATCCACCACAGGTAAGGTTAGGAAATAAGAGAATAAAAATAGAAAAAAGGAAAATATCATTAAAAAATAAAACTTTAGATTACCCCTATCTTAATGACGTATTAGGCGATTTTATAAAAGTAGATGACGAAACGCTTAAGAAAATT
>NZ_JBALMG010000082.1:0-8425 GCF_036963225.1 Bacillus sp. JJ783
AAGAATCAAGCGATTAAAGATGCGAAAAGTGTGTTTTCTACAAAGGTGAAAAAAAGTAAATACAAAATCGTTCCGATTTTAAAGAAACCCGTTTGCGTATGGAATAACCAAAATTATTCATTTAACTTCACACACATCTCGATTCCATTTATGGTGAACGGAAAATCAACTCGTTTGAAAATACGTGCTTTATTAGTAGATAAGAATAATCGTAACTATAATTTGTTAAAACACAAGTTAGGTACACTCCGCATCACAAAAAAATCTCACAAATGGATTGCTCAAATATCTGTTACAATTCCTACAACCGAAAAGACAGGAACAAAGATAATGGGTGTCGATTTAGGGCTAAAAGTTCCCGCTGTTGCAGTAACAGACGGTGACAGGGTTCGTTTCTTCGGAAACGGAAGACGAAATAAATATATGAAACGTAAGTTTCGTAGTGTCCGCAAGCAGTTAGGAGAAGGTAAGCAATTGAATGCTATTCGCCAATATAATGATAAAGAACAAAGATGGATGAAAAACGAAGATCACAAAGTAAGTCGTAAAATTATTGATTTTGCAATATATAATAATATTTCTGTCATTCGATTAGAACAACTAACGAATATTAGACAGACGGCAAGAACAAGCCGTAAAAACGAAAAAAATCTACATACTTGGTCATTTTATCGTTTAGCACAATTTATCGAGTACAAAGCGACATTAGTTGGTATTAAGATCGAATATGTGAACCCTGCTTATACAAGTCAAACCTGTCCAAAATGTTCTGAAAAGAACAAGGCACAAGACAGAAAATACAATTGTACATGTGGGTTTGAGAAACATCGCGATATTGTTGGGGCGATGAATATTCGCTACGCAACTGTGATTGATGGTAACAGTCAATCAGCCTAAGCACCTATATGGTCTGGTTTAGGAGGGGCAATGAGATGCCCTCATCTTGAAGTCTGTTCAAAACAGAAATGGACTGCGAACGCTTAGTCATTCAAGAATCCCACCCGTTAGTCCGTAAGGATTAGGGCTTGCGACTTCAGTCGTGGGAGTCTCAAATTGTTACTAAAATGACTGAAAAATATTCCATTCATATACAAAAAATAAGGATATTTTCTAATATAAAAACAACCTTTTTTAACGAATATGATTTCTATGACGCCTCATGGTAAATGCTACGTGTCGATCTTGACTGAATATGAAAAAGAGACTGTACAAAAAGAAGTAGAAACAGTTGTTGGATTAGATTTTGCAATGGATGGACTATGCGTTAGTTCTGAGGATGAGAAAACCAATTCTCCTAAGTTCTATCGTAAAATGTTAGAACAATTAGCAAAGGTACAACGAGGATTAGCAAGACGTGTTAAAGGCTCAGAACGTTGGAGCAAGGGGGTTAGCTCGACTGTCTTAGGACTAATTTGTTAGCTATCAAAAGTAATGAATAACCGAGAAGCTCCTACTTCAAGTAAGCTCATAAGAGCTAATAATTGGCGAGTAGTTCACTTGCAAATCTTTTTCTTAATGGTATACTGTAAATACAAACTAAGGTATATACCTGATTAAAAAATCATACAATAAAAAAGAGAGCAATATGCTACCAACATGTGCTCCTCTTTTGATAACTGCTACCGTCAGGTGGTGGCTATCAATTATCGTTTATTTTTACGAAAACCACTCTTTTTCTGCTTGCGACGGCGTGAAGAAAGGGTGGTTTTCTTGTTATTAGCACAGCTTCAAAGAATTTAAGATTTTTGTCGAACGTCATTCCTATTTTGGAATGACGTATTTTTTTAGGGACAAATTCGAAAATCCGTATCATTATCATATGTATTTAGTGTATCTAGAATTCTATATGGATGGTGAAGACATATGAGTCAATATCAAATGCTGTATAGTACACCTTATCTGTATTCTTCTCGAACATTGAATCAAATGTACAAAGCTAATAAGAATGAAGAAAACATATGCGCTATACAAGAGCATATGTTACGTCACGAAGTATACCTGGACCAACAATACCGAGGTTACTATTATTTGAGTCAAAAGATTGAAGAGGAGTTATACGGCGAAGAACATGCATTGTCATGGAATGAGCTACTGGATGATTATCAACTTTATAGAGATCGTAAGGGGAATTTATCTATCAAACCGAAAGGATGAGATAAACATGACAATCATTGGAGAGCTAGGGATTGTATATGGCGTGACCGGAGCTTCAGTTTTAGGAGTAAAATTGCTGAAGAAGAAAGGGCTTTATCTTCCAGGTTGGTTGCTACGTGCGGGTCTTAAATGCTTATTAATTGGGAGTGTTTGGTACGTTCTAATGGATATACTAGATGTGTTTCTACGTTAGTATTACATCTGGTAGTTGAAAGTGATTATAATAGCGTATCTTAAACAGCTTTTTCTAAGCTTCCATACAGGCTCAACTACCTTAAGGAGGTATGGAGGGAATGTTGTCACTTTTATTAATTCCAGCAACCTTTATAACTGTAGCTTATTTTTATCAAAGTAACGGAATGAGTGATAAGAAAAAAATTGCAACGTTTTTTGAAATTACAAAGATATGTGTTCAACATAAAGGTGAATTACAATACCCTATTTTTATAAAAGAAATTAAAGATGATATAAGTATGAATTATGTTTACAAGTTACCACTTGGTGTACCTAGTCAACTTATCCAAAAGTTAGCTGAAGTATTAGAAGAAGGTCTATATAAACCTGTTAAAATATCGTTTCACCAAAGAGAGCTTCATATTCGAGTATTTAGCCAACAAATACCTGAAATGTGGAATTGGTCTAAGGATCTATTAAAAGAGCATACATGGAGCGTTATGGTGGGGAAAGCGTTAGATAAATATGTATATCATGACTTTGAGAAAACACCTCATATGTGTGTAAGTGGAATGACTCGTTTTGGAAAGACAGTATTCTTAAAAAATGTGATGACAAGTTTAATTTTACAACAATCTCAACACGTGAAATTTTTTATTGTTGATCTGAAAGAAGGGCTAGAATTTAGTCCTTATAAAGATCTATCCCAAGTTGTAGAAGTAGCTGAAAACCCGGAACGGGCGTTAGAGATGTTGAGGAGAGTACGCGAAAAGATGATAAAACAGATTGAAATGATGAAGAAGTCCTATTTTACCAATATCATAGACACATCAATTAGAGAACGTTGCTTCATCATAGTAGATGAAGGAGCAAATCTTTGTCCGACACAAGGATTACCTAAAAAACAACGTGATGTATTATTCATGTGTCAGGAGATGCTATCTGAAATCGCAAGAATCGGAGGTGGTTTAGGATTCCGGCTCATATTTTGTACGCAATATCCAACCTCTGATACATTGCCAAGACAAATTAAACAAAATGCTGATGCGAAAATAGGCTTTCGATTACCAACGACGGTCGCTTCACAAGTTGCTTTGGATGAATCAGGGCTCGAGGATTTGCCGTCTCTTCCAGGAAGAGCATTGTTTAAAACAGATCGTACAGAGGAAATCCAGGTACCTTATCTAAAGGATACAGACATGTGGAAGTTACTGAAGAAATACAAGGTGGTGAAACAAAATGAGGCATCAAACACTCAAACAGAAAGCGAGACAAATCGAGATTTTATCTACTTTGAGTAAGTTAGATTTCGCAACCAGAAGACAATTGCAAGCCATCCACTGCCTAGGAAGTATTCGAAATGCAAATCGTGTATTAAAGGAGCTGACTCCGTATTGTCATATTACTAAAATAGCTCGTGAGCATGTATATTATTTAAATAAAAAAGGACGTGATTTATTAGGAATTACAAGAGAAGTAAAGAAAAGTGGTCAATTACAACACATATTAATGAGAAACGAAGGCTGGATGTGGCTTGGATTTCCAGAATGGAAAACAGAAAGATCTATAGAGTTTTCATTCAATGGTCAACGGTATCAGATTATTCCTGACGCAACGTATTTTGAAAATAATGTTCCCCATTTTGTTGAAATAGATCGTATGCAACATATGAAGGCAAACGAACATAAAATACAGTTATATGGCCATATAACAGATATCTATAAAAGACAGAATGCTATTGTTCCGGTAATTAACTTTTTCACATTATCAGACTATCGGCAATCCAAATTAGAACAATATGCTGCAAAACAAAATGTGTTTATGAGAACGTTCGTGATGGACCACATATTCTAGGAATTTTAAATATTGATATCCCAAAAATCATGATAATCAATGCGGTTATCAAATTTTCTTAGTGTTTTAATGATTTTAGTTGCGGATGTTAAAGTGGGAACACGATCCTTTTTATTCGCTAAATCACTTATTAATGATTTACTTAATCCAGTTTTTTGCACTAACCACTGTTGTTTAATTCCTCTACGATCTAAATAGTCACCAAATGGAGTTCTTTTTTTTCCTAGACCAAACATAAGGAATCCCTCCTAAATAAAGAATATCGTACTTATAGCTTGTACAATATTCCATAAAACTAAACCTTTGTTCATAAATATGGAATTATAATTTGAAACAAAGCATAGAATAATATAAAGAAAATCAAAAAATATGGAATAATTTTGAGGAATCTAGCATTCATAGTAATAGCTACAAGTTGCTGATACACTATCCTAATGGCAACTTGTTGCAAAAGGTATTCCTATAAAATTAAAAGCTTAAACCCATTGGTACACAAGGGTTTAGGCTTTTCTTAATTTATGGAGAATGAAAACGAGTTTAATAAATTAAGAGATACTATATTGTTCAGTGGTCGAATATTGAAGAAATATATGTATATAATTTCACGTACCATAATGATAATAAAGGTTCTGGTGCGAAAACTTCAAGATAATTGCAAGTAATCTCTAAATCTTGGACATACTGATACTATTACTCTAAAAAAGGTGCGTGATCAGTATGGAAAAGCGAAATTTATTCAATTGGCAGCATTATCATCATGATATTATTTTGCAAACAGTAAGATGGTACCTACGGTACAACCTGAGCTTTCGTGATTTGGTGGAAATGATGGAGGAACGGGGCTTATCCGTTGCTCATACAACGATTATGCGTTGGGTTCATCAGTATGGTCCTGAATTAGACAAAAGAATCCGTCGTCATTTCAAGCAAACCAATGACTCTTGGAGAGTCGATGAAACATATATCAAAGTAAAAGGTCAATGGATGTACCTGTATCGTGCTGTTGATTCAAAAGGAAATACAATCGATTTTTACCTAAGCAAAACAAGAGACCAGAAGGCTGCAAAGCGCTTTTTCAAGAAGGCCTTGCAGTCTTTTCATATTTCAAAACCTCGTGTTATAACAGTCGATAAAAATCCAGCTTATCCTATAGCAATTGAACAGTTAAAAAAAGAAAAAAGCATACCTGATGGTATGCAACTTAGACAACAAAAGTATTTGAATAACATAGTAGAACAAGATCATCGCTTTATAAAGAAGCGAATCCGTTCCATGCTAGGGTTCAAATGTTTTGACACAGCTACATCCATTCTTTCTGGAGTAGAAGCCATGCATATGATTAAAAAAGAACAGCTTGATTTACGGGACCATTCTGTCCAAAATCAGAAAAAATTCATCCATTAATTGTTTGGACTTTCAGCATAAGATACGATTTTGTTAGGAATATATGCGCTTTATTCTTTTTTGTTTTATTTTTGCACCAGAACCATTGAACGGATCAACCGAACAACAGCAATTATTATTGCTAATGGTATCTTTGCAACGGTTCATTTTGATTGGTTCTTCTTCCCTTATTTTGTCAATAGATGCTTGTGTACATAGAGCTATGAAAAAACAAAAGATTTGAAAGTATCAATGTTAGTGCATATTTTATATATTTAGTTTGCGTTTTGGGCAACAAGTTTTCTTATAAACTAGCATGGAGCTATGTTAGTTTATAAGAAAATAAATTAAGGTAATAATAGTGGCATAGTGATATGTCACTATTTCTTTGAGTTGCGAAGTATAATTTTATAAAATTATACTTTTACTGAAAAGAAAACAATCAAATTTTCTCCTTTGGATTTGAAAATTCCATTTTATTTTTAGAGAACAGTCCATCCTTTTTTTTCATACATCGATCTATAGCATAGTCAATATCTAAAAGCTCTTTATTTGAGAGGTTATTTTCAATTAAGATGATGGGAATATCCTTTAAAGAAAATGGTAAAACAGTATCTGTTATAATTAAATCTATATTTTCAAATTCCATAGCGGATTCATATAATTCCCAAACAAATTTCATTTTCAGGTTTGCTTTCCCCTTGAAATGTCTATTCATGTTATTCAAAGTAAAATCACTGATAATTTGAGAGCGGGATGTAAGATATAAAACATTTGGATACAAGTTCTTTTCTGCAGTAATGTATTGTAACAATAATAAAGTAAAAGACATCGTGACTTTATTATGGCATTTAAAAGCTTTTTTCGCCTCCCAAATACTATAAATCCCAGCTACTTCTTTTAAAAATATAGGATATTCGTTAGTAATCCCTGTTAATACAGTTCGTTTTGGTGAATATTGAAGCTCTGGCAACACACTTCTTACTTTTGCAATACAATAAAGACTAAACATTTTAATGACAAAGGTTTTATCATATAGAAAATCATACTCTAAATACTCTTTAAGAAAATGTAAGAATTCAAGAAACTCCTTACATTCATTTTGAAGAACATGTAAATGCCTAAAACCTTTATCTGCAGAAAATAGTTCTAGTGCTGTTACAATGTCAACTCTTGAATACTTTTCAAGAGCTAATTCAATTGAGTTTATATACTCAAACTCTGAAAATATTAATGCTAAATAAATGTATACTCGTTCTTTTATAGAAATTTCATAGTCTAACATTTCTTCCAATAATAAAAACAAACCATTAAACTCTTTAAAATACCCTTGCTGTATTAATTTCTCTTCAACACCAAAGGGTAGTTCTTCCGCTTCAAAGCCTTTCTGATTCCGTAAAATACAAATACTTAAAAAGTTTAAAAATAAATTTATACCAAAATGAGTAAGGGTTATTCCATGTGTTGCCTCTAAATAGATCTTGAGCTTTAGCTTGAACTTTAGCGATATCTTCTGTTGCGCTCTAAAGCTCTGAAAATAAGAATTACCATTTGTTAAAAATAAAATCTCGAATAATAATAAGCGAATGGCCCCTTCATTTCCCTCAATATAATAGGGCCTACTTTTTAAAGTTAAAAAAAATGGTTTAATCATCTGTTCCACTTTCTTGAGTAATTCAACAGTCATGTTACGATTTATATGTAACAACTCTCCAATTTCTTCTGTGGAATAACCTCTTCTTTCAACCAAGAAATTTAGTAGATGAATAATTAACTCCTTATGATCATGGATAAATATGCTAGTAACTGTTTCATTTTGGGGATGAATTAATTTCATACCATATCCCTTTTTTGTATGCAAATTCCAATTTTCAGGAAGGAATTCCCTTATAATTTTAATCTCATTTTGAATAGTTTTATATGAACATCCAATGTAGACTCCTAGTTCTTCAGAGCTAATCCATCCAACTGCTTCTTCTAAATATTTTAATATTAAAAACTGCCTTTTGGTTATAATATGTTTCTCCATAAAACAATCCCCTTTTTGATATATATAAAATATTATTAGTCTACATTGGCTCATCATAAAAAATCCCTCTGCCTTTTGAACAAAAATTGAACAAATGCAAGCGTTAAACCAACACCTACTAATAATGCAACAACAGATAAGAATACAGCTTGTACTACTAAGTTATAAGTTAAATAAGGATTTTTTGTACCAATTGTTTTTAATACACCTAATTGTTGTGTTTTTTGTAAAGTAATAACATAGAAGAACACAACAATTAACAACGATGTAATCACAAGTGAAAATGCAATAATCATTGTTAAAGTTCCTTGCTCTTCTTTATACCTAAGAATGTTCTCTGCTTTTATTTCAAAAATGGAAGAAGCATTTGCATTGGATAATCCATTAGCTAACCCCGATACCATAAGTGCAAGAAATGATAATAAAATCATGATTGTACCAATTAATCCGCACCTTAATTTCGACTGTTTTAATTCTTTAAGAGCTAAAAACAGTACTCCTTATTTTGTAATTTGACTATGTATTTATCATAAATAAGGAGTATGAACAGATTATGAATGGACTGTTACAGTTTTTTTAAAAATATAGGATTTATTACGTGATGCACAGGATAGTGTATCGATAGAAATTTGTTGAATAACTTCAGCTTTCAACAAGAAATTTAGTAGCTGAAAAATTAAGTCCTTATGATCATGGATAAATATGCTAGCAACTGTTTCATATTGGGGATGAATTAATTTCATACCATATCCCTTTTTCGTATGTAAAATCCAATTTTCAGGAAGAAATTTTTTTGTAATTTTAATCTCATTTTGAATAGTTTTATATGAA
>NZ_JBALMG010000082.1:8476-8652 GCF_036963225.1 Bacillus sp. JJ783
TTGAATAGTTTTATATGAATAGCCAATGTAGCCTCCTAAATTTTTAGATCAAATCCATTCAACTGCTTATTTTAAACATTTCAATATTAGAAATTATCTTTTAATTATGATATGTTTTTCTATAAAAAACCCCCTTTTTGATATATACCCATAAACTATTATTAGTCCCCATTGAC
>NZ_JBALMG010000083.1:0-1306 GCF_036963225.1 Bacillus sp. JJ783
TGTTATAAGATGCATCAGTACAAGTTATTAAATTTATTATCGGATTTATGTCAGTTACAGTCATATATCTAGTAAGCAAATGATCATCTGTATAATAAGTAATCAATTTCTTCTCTTCAGAAAGAAATGAACATAATAACATGTTTTCAATACGCTCTTGTTCGTCTTGGGTTAATGTAGGGCGCTCCACTTTTTTCTGCTGTTTAACAATCTTACCAATACCGATGAATTTCTTCGGTATCGAAGCGAATGGAGTCCGCTTAACCATTCCTATTCTTTTTGGCTTCTTATAAAATCAAACCAATTTAACTAAGCATGATTTATATATAATAGGAGAAATTACTGTGGAGTCCCTTTGTAGGTAAGTGTGTTGTTGCCGGTTCTGTTGATGCAGGATTAGGATTTATAATTGATGTGGAGATAAGGGTTCTGGTGCAAAAACTTAAGGACAATTGCAATGAATCTATAAATCTTGGACATACTGTTACTATTACTTTAGAAAGGGTGCGTGATTGGTATGGAAAATGTATTCAAATGGAGGAATTATCAGCCTGATATTATTTTGTTAACGGTAAGATGGTACCTACGGTACAACCTCAGTTTTCGTGATTTGGTGGAAATGCTAGAAGAACGGGGTTTATCCATTTCTCATACAACGATTATACGTTGGGTACACCAGTATGGTCCTGAATTGGACAAACGAATCCGACGTCACCTCAAACAAACAAATGACTCTTGGAGAGTCGATGAAACATATATCAAAATAAAAGGTCAATGGATGTACCTGTATCGTGCTGTTGATTCGAAAGGAAACACAATTGATTTTTGCCTAAGCAAAACA
The DNA here is from genome assembly GCF_036963225.1 of Bacillus sp. JJ783. Lineage (NCBI taxonomy): Bacteria > Bacillati > Bacillota > Bacilli > Caryophanales > Bacillaceae > Bacillus > Bacillus sp. JJ783. The sequence goes on from NZ_JBALMG010000083.1 coordinate 842, forward strand.
AGAGACCAGAAGACTGCAAAGCGCTTTTTCAAGAAAGCTTTGCGGTCTTTTCATGTTTCGCAGCCTCGTGTTATGACAGTCGATAAGAATCCAGCTTATTCTATAGCAATTGAACAGTTGAAAAAAGAGAAAAGCATACCTGATGGTATGCAACTTAGACAACAAAAATACTTGTTCTATGCTAGGGTTCAAATGTTTTGACACAGCTACATCCATTCTTTCTGGAGTAGAAGCTATGCATATGATTAAAAAAGAACAGATTGATTTACGGGACCAGTCTGTTCAAAACCAGAAAAAATTCATCCATCAATTGTTTGGACTGGTAGCATAAGATACGATTCCGTTAGGAATATATGCGCTTTATTCTCTTTTATTTTATTTTTGCACCAGACCCCCCTAAGGTGCCTTCCTCCGACTTGAACCATCTTAATTTTAATAATATGTATTGGACTCCCATCCAAATAT
>NZ_JBALMG010000083.1:1347-2523 GCF_036963225.1 Bacillus sp. JJ783
ATGGTTCAAATCTATATTTCTAATTTACTTGATTACACCACCAGAAACTCCGGACATTGCCATAATATTAATTATTTTATCTGATACGGTAGCTTCTTCTCCGCCTCCATAGTAGGCGTTTAATGCATCAATAAACCAATATCTATCTTCACGACAAACCTTACAGGAGAGCGTTTAGAAGGCGCATATGATGAACGAATTGTATCGCGTATTTTCAATAACTTTAAAGCGCTTGTTTTCAAAGATACAAAGGATTACAGAAGAAAGGCGCTATCATTCTAAGGGGGAATTAAGATGTGTGCATGTAACGGAACAGGAGTAATCAGAAACGATATGGGAACGGAAATATATCAATTTGGGCCATGTATTTGCGAGGCAGGGAATATTACACCTGAAGAATCGGATAGAAGACGTCATGCCGTTATGGCCGAACTAAGAGAAATTCATCAATTACAACTGGAGGAGGAATGGGATGCCGAGACTTGGGACGGATTTGGAAAAGGAGAATTACACAATCGCAGCACAGCAAAGGAAGTGCATGAAGAAATCGCGTCGTAACATGTATGTAGCGTTAGAAGATTTGGACTTGTTATTCGATGAGAGTGAAGTGATTCGATTCCAAGAAATGTGGGAAGAAGATAAAAGTTTCATTGAAATTGCAGTAGAGATGGGAAGACATCAATTAGAAATCGCAGCATTAATCATGGACCGGGCGGATAAGAGCAAGATAAAATCTCGCCCAATGGGGTTAGGGGCATGAAACAACTAACACTTGAGGATGTTGTGGGAAGTTTTGACTATGCAGCAAAAAGTACGTCAGAGAGGTTCTTGCAGCGTAATAGCGTTATGACGTACTCAATAGAGTTTTATGACAAAGATGAGAAGTGGAAGCTTCGTTGGATTGAGGCGGGGTCCGAGGGCGAAGCTATAGGAATGGCTAAAAAGAAATACGAAAAGATACAAATTATTACCACTTATATTTCGGATAGAACCTTAGAAGAGATAATGTATTTGGATTGGGAGGCATAGTGCTATGACGTGTGATACAAAGTTACGCGTGGTTATCGGATAGTGAAAGAGGCAATAACGGGTTTGGATCGACAGGAGTAAAGTAAGACCAATTTTGAATTTTATTCAGGATGGGAATTCAGTGCAACAAAAAGTAATGAATAAAAG
>NZ_JBALMG010000083.1:2658-3359 GCF_036963225.1 Bacillus sp. JJ783
GTGTCAAAAATGTGTACGACTTTCATATAAAAGCGTTATTTTATTGCTAAATGTATTTAAAAATTTTGAAGAGGCTTTCTAAAATATAGAAAGGGAATTTTTGTTTATATAAATTATGTTATTAGAAATTCCCCTTCATTTATCATTATGGGTATAGAAAATGGTAAGAACTTAAGGTATAGGACTTGTAAGTGGGAATCTTGCTGCAGAAAAACTAAGCATTGATGGAGTCGGTAAAGCTAAAATTCTACCTTTTATAGTAGCAAGAAATACTACTCTTACGGTATCACCTGGATGTAATCCATAGATAGTGGATACGCTGAAACTAGTAACATCGTCTTTTATATCTCGATAAACGGAAGTGTCATTGATAAATAAATCTAATATTCCCACAAAAGGCTGAATGAATACAGGTTCAAATGTCAAATTTGCATTAATTTGGTATAAACCTTCTTGTTTGGCTGTAAAAGTATTTATACCATCATATTCATTATTAAAATCAAAGAGTTCAGTTGTGAAATTTACAGTTTGAGAGGTAAAAGCAACAGTAAATTGTTCATCAGTTCCTATATTTGCCCTGAATGCAGATTCTATAGCTCCCGGTCCAGTCGGCCCAGTAGCACCGATAACTCCTCTGCGGCCAGTCGGTCCAGTCAATCCAGTAACACCAGTAGGACCGGTATTGCCGGAAGGACCAGTAA
>NZ_JBALMG010000084.1:0-9468 GCF_036963225.1 Bacillus sp. JJ783
GTGTGAAAGTTGCACGAATCCATGAACATATTGCAAATGCAAGAGCTGATTACTTACATAAACTTTCTACTGAAATCATCAAAAACCACGATGTTATCGGTATGGAAGACTTACAAGTCCGTAATATGCTCAAAAATAGAAAGTTTGCAAAAGCGATTGGTGAAGTATCTTGGTCACAATTTCGAACGATGTTGGAATATAAAGCGAAATGGTATGGCAAAAAAGTTGTTATGGTATCTAAAACATTTGCTTCTAGTCAATTATGCTCCAATTGTGAATACAAAAACAAAGACGTTAAAAATCTAACCATTCGTGAGTGGGATTGCCCTTCTTGTGGCGCACATCACGATAGAGATCGAAACGCAGCGCTCAATCTTAAAAACGAAGCAATTCGTCTCTTAACCGTAGGAACTACGGGGATAGCCTAATGAATTAGAAACCGTTAGGTTTCTGTACTTAGGAATCTCCCACTTCAAACAGCCCGCGAGGATGCTAAGTGGTGAGTAGTTCAAGAGCAAATGATAGAATTTTCAGTTTCATATAAGTAGAAATTTCATAGCTGAATAGTTTAGAAAAAGAGAAATAATTATAAAATCTGAGAGGTGTTTTGAATTTATTTTTTAGGGAAAATAGGGTTCTGGTGCAAAAAATTCAGGACAATTGCAGTAAATCTACAAATCTTGGACATACTGATACTACTAATCTAAAGAAGGTGCGTGATTGGTATGGAAAAGGAAAATGTATTCAAATGGAAGTATTATCAGCCTGATATTATTTTATTAACGATAAGATGGTACCTACGGTACAACCTCAGTTTTCGTGATTTAGTGGAAATGATGGAGGAAAGGGGCTTATCCATTTCTCATACAACGATTATGCGTTGGGTTCATCAGTACGGTCCTGAATTGACGTCATCTTAAACAAACAAATGACTCCTGGAGAGTCGATGAAACATATATCAAAGTAAAAGGTCAATGGATGTACCTGTATCGTACTGTTGATTCGAAAGGAAATACAATCGATTTTTACCTAAGCAAAACAAGAGACCAGAAGGCTGCAAAGCGCTTTTTCAAGAAGGCCTTGCAGTCTTTTCATGTTTCAAAACCTCGTATTATAACAGTCGATAATAATCCAGCTTATCCTATAGCAATTGAACAGTTGAAAAAAGAAAAAAGCATAGCTGGTGGTATGCGACTTAGACAACAAAAGTACTTGAATAACATAGTAGAACAAGATCAACGCTTTATAAAGAAGCGAATTCGTTCTATGCTAGGGTTCAAATGTTTTGACACAGCTACATCCATTCTTTCTGGAGTAGAGGCCATGCATATGATGAAAAAAGAACAGGTTGATTTACGGGACCAGTCTGTCCAAAATCAGAAAGACTTCATCCATCAATTGTTTGGACTTGCAGCATAAGATACGATTCCGTTAGGAATCTATGCACTTTATTATCTTTTATTCTATTTTTGCACCAGAACCTATTTAACGCCATGATTAAATGATTTTTTCAATTTCAAACACGCCTTTGATATGGAAATAATATACGGAAACTTGCATAAAATCGAGTGCAATAGTCATGAAATAAAAGCAATAAATGTTGGATAAATTAAGCAGTTCAGAACATGAAAATGATTAAAGTATATTTTAACTGGAATTTGCAAAAAAGCAACCCATTATCCTCTATGGACTCTTAATTTAAAAGCACATATTACTTCGTCAGGCGTGAGTAATAAAATCCAATGGTATCAAGTGAAAATTTGCTATTAGAGTTCGTCATGTATACTTCGACATAGATAAGAGGACATATGACGAACTCTAATGATAAAAAAAGGGTTCGTCATATGTATTTCGTCATATATGTTGTAGAGTATCAAAAATAGATAAAATTTACGGTGAATATATTTTTGCATAGACGAAGTGGTTCTGGTGCAAAACTATAAGATTTATGTAACTAATCTCTGATACTTAGACATACTGATACTAGTACTCAAAAAAAAAGCGTGAACAGTATGGAAAAGCAAAACCTATTCAAGTGGAAACATTATCAGCCTGAACTAATCTTATTAATAGTAAGGTGGTATCTACGGTACAATTTGAGCTTCCGTAATCTGGTGGAAATGATGGAAGGGGATTATCCATTGCTCACACAACGATTATGCGCTGGGTTTATCAATATGGGCCTCAATTAGAAGAGAAAGTACAACATCATCTAAAATCAACAAATGATTCATGGAGAGTCGATGAAACCTATATTAAAGTTAAAGGGCAAAGGTAATTTCTATGGGTGCAGTAATTATCCGGAATGTGAAATCTCCTTGCCGAAAAAAATTAAAGAAAAAGCGATTCCGGAGGCACAAGCGAAAAAGCTGTTTGAGGATAAGAAAACAGACCTTTTAAAAGGATTTAAGTCCAATGAGAAAGAGTTTTCCGCTTATCTAGTGTTACATGAAGGAAATATCAAATTTCAGTTCCTCACACAAGAGGAGCTGTCATTTGGTAAATGCCCAAAATGTAAAAAAGGTGAGATCCTTCATCGTAAAACGTTTTATGGATGCACGGAGCATAAAAACGGATGTGATTTTATGTTACCAGCAAAGATGAAAGGGAAAGCAATCCCTGGTAATCAAATGAAAAAGCTGATTCAGTATAAAACAACAGATTTTATAAATGGCTTTGAAGGGGAAAAGGGAGAATTTACGGCAGCTATCTATATGGAAGTGGACGGAAGTTTGAAATTCCGTTTTCCAACGACTGAAGATCGTACAATTGGCAAATGTCCACTATGCAAAAGTAGAGTTCTTGTAGGAAAAAGTAATTACTTATGTGAGCGATACAACAAGGGCTGTGACTTCATCATTTTTGGTACATTCTCTGGTAAAAATCTAAGTAGTAACCATGTGAAAAAGTTATTAGAAAAGAATGTGACGGATCAAATCAAAGGGTTTATCTCAAACAAAAACGGGAAGAAATTTGACGCTCGTTTATCATACAGCGTACAGGAGAAGCGATTAAAATTCTTATTTGGAAAATAAAAATTAAATGTATCAACTATAAGTAGCAAAAGAGGACTAGGAAACGGAATAGTCCTCTTTTTTATTTCATTTTATAGAGTAAAGGGGGGATTCCGTAATGTCACATGTCAGTACGGAGGACGCGATGAAAGCAAGAAATATTGACTTGATTTCATATCTCGAAGCAAAGGGAGAAACGTTTAAGAAAGAAGGAAACTATTATCGTCATACGGAACATGACAGTCTTCTTATTAAAGGAAATCAATATGCCTGGAATAGTCGTGGCGAAAAGGGCTTTGGAGCGATTAGCTTTGCGATGATGTACTATGAAATGACATTTCCGCAAGCTGTATTAGACATCAATAAAGGGGATTACAAAGAGTTAGATCGTTCAAAAGCTGAAGAGGAACGCAAAAAAGAACAGCAGCCTTTTATCTATCCAAAACACTTAGAGGTACAGAAGCAAACAGAGATCAAGCAGTACTTAATTGATGAGCGGAAAATAGATCCTCGTCTAGTAAACTGGCTGATTAAAAAGGATCTCATCGTCCAGGATAAGAAAAATAATGTCGTGTTCAAATGGAGAGAAGAAGGGGGCAAAGGGCAAGTAATTGGAATGAACCGTCAAGGTACTGTCAAAATGGAAAATAAAAGAGGAAGCTTTAAGCAAATTGTCCCGAATTATGAAAAAATCCATGCAGGTTTTACGGTTGATGTAGGTAAACCGGATAAGATCTATTTTTATGAAGATCCAATTGACATGTTATCCCATTGGAGTATCAAGCAAAATAAAATACAAAACGCTCGCCTGGTGTCTATGCATGGTTTGAAGTCAAAAACAGTGATTCAATCTTTAATGGATGCGAAAAAAGAAGGGCACGATATTAAAGAGGTCCTTATGGCAGTGGATAATGATAAGGCTGGGAAAGACTTCATTCAGACGATGAAATGCTTTGTAGATCTTAAAGAGGATATCCCAACGAATGAAAAAGATTGGAACGATGTCCGGAAGAAACAAGTGAATGAACAACAGCCAAAAGAAACAGCTCAACCAAAGAAAATGAAACCAATCAAAGAGGTGGAAAGAAGTGTCTAATATACCATCTATGCCAAACATACTACAGATTTTGATTTACGGTTTTATCATTTATGTTCTTTTACGTATTTGTAAATTTGTGTACCGAAAGATCCAGGAGCGGAGAATGCTGAAGCGAATGGCACGGTCTGGTATTCGCTATATAGACAAAATGGACGGACATCAATTTGAAGTATATCTGAAAGCTCTCTTTCGAGAGCTTGGTTATTCCCCAATGGTCACAAAGCAGTCAAATGATTTCGGTGCAGATCTTGTATTAAAGGGTAAAAATCGTATTGTAATCCAGGCGAAACGATACGGGATGAAAAATAGAGTTGGCATCAGTGCCGTACAAGAGATATATGCAGCGCAAGCGTATTACAAAGCACATGAGGGCTGGGTTGTAACAAACAGTGTGTATACAAGACAAGCAAAAGAATTAGCGGAGGCTTGCAATGTAAAACTAATAGATCGTGTAGAACTTCAGAAACTGATTAATAAAATTAATCCCGAATATTCGGCTGAAGATGTGTATCAAGGGATAACACCTGTAGAACGGAAATGTCCAACATGTAAACATGATTTAGTCGTTCGAAATTCGAGTACAACAGGAAATAAGTTTTTTGGCTGTTCTCAATATCCTACATGTACTCACACAGAACCAATCAATACATGAGCTGTGATGGAAATCCAGCTCTTTTGTTATTTGTGGGTTTGAAATAAAGTTTGATAATTTATAAAAAAGTCTGATCGTTTATAATAAATTAGAACTAACAAAAAAACTCTGTAAAAATCATTTTACAGAGTTTTTTGCTAATTATTTATTGTTTTACATAACAAATTGTTACTTGCTCGTCTATATGGAAAATTTGTAATGATTTACCATCGTAGTTTTCAATCTTATAAGATGTATAAACAGGAGTCGGTATCTTCGTTTCTTGACCGTCTTTCTTTACTTTTTCCATTACTAATGTTAACTGTTTCGCATCAATAGATACGTCATATGTTCCTGTCAAAATGTTATCTTCACTTGGATAAGAACCATTTACATACGTAACAAATGTCTTATCACCTTTCAGTACTAAAGTTGTTTTTAACCCGTTACCTAAATCAATAGCCCAGTTACCGATAAGTTCGGTACCGTCTTTTAGATTGTTCTGTACGTTTTTAAATTTACTAGAACTTGAATCTGGTGTATCAATTTGTCCTTTGAATATACCAGTTTTAGCTTGGCTATCATATGTCTTCACTTGATTGCCACTAGATAGGCTTGGTTTATCAGAAGAACTTGAAGAATCACTTGTTGTAGAAGTAGTTGAACCACCTTTTGCTTCTGCTTTTAACTTATTGAAAATAGGAGTCCAAATACGTTTTGCTTCATCTAATTTGTTGTTTGCTTTATCTACGATTACATCATCAGTATCTTTAGGCGTTTTTGAGTAGTCAAATAACTGTTCTATTTCCTTGAAAGTCTCTCTTAACTTTTGAACAGCTTTTACTATTTCTTTGTGGTCTTCCTTATATTTACCAGGTGCATCTATACGTTCTAGTTTATCAAATACTTTATCTAAGTCTTTAATACTATCTCTTACCTCAGCATTTGTTTTACTACCTTTTCTCCAATCTCTTACAGAAGCATCATAATAATCTAATCGTCTTAATAAATCTTGTTCAATGTCTACCATAAGTTGTGGATAATCCTCAGGTAAAACCATAATCATCTTAACATCTTTACTTTCTTCTTTCGAGTTAGTTGATTTTTCCTTTGTTTCAGATGATTTACTTTCTGACTTAGCTGAACTTGTTCCTTCTGTCTTAGTTTCCTTACTTTCTTGTTTACTAGATTCAGCATTTGTTTTTTCTTTGTCTCCAAATAAACTAGTTACACTACAAGCTGACATAGAAACTACTAATCCAGATGCTAGTAAAATTTTACCTGTACTTTTTTTAAAATTCTTCATATGATTTTCCAATTCTCCCTCTCAAAACATAAAAAAGATGCGCTTTAGCCCCTTTAAAACTAAAAAACATACCACTTCTATATTTATCCTAAAATACCTTTCTATGTATAACATTTTACAAGTAATTACAGATGTGGTCAAAATTTATTCTAAATTAACGATGTTCATAAAAAAGATGCGATGCCTTATTCCTTCAAGTAAAAGATTCTAAGTGAGTTTTGATTAAACTTTTTTATAAAAATCTCATACTTAGTTAAAAAGAGTAACTCCATTTTGATCAATCTTTTTTTCAAAATGGAGTTTTTGTTGTTGCTGTTAAATAAAGGTTTGTAACTTCATTTTTATCAAACTTTATTCCAAAGCAACAACAGAAAGGATAGCGTATTTTTTCATCTTAGGGGGGATTTTGTTTTGTTAGCTTGATAGTGATGGGGTACCGCCAGCATTTCGGAAAAAAACCACGCTAAGAGCATGCAAGATTTTATACAGTTTTTCGGCTAATCCAGTAACAAACGAGAACCCGAAAACCCACACTATGATAGGAATGTATAAAAAATTTCATAGATTGATAAAAAAGAAAAAAAGGCGAATCCCTTATGGAAGTAAGGGATTCGCCTTTTTCTTTGCTACCGATAATGATGCGTTATGTTAACCTCACATGTATACAATATGCATTGTTCCTTCTTCAACTAAAGGGCAGGTTAGTTGAAGAAGGAATTTCTCTAAATTTGGAAGAATTAATATTCAAAAATATGTTAAGGAGCTTGTGAATTATATGGAATCCATTAGCAAAAGCGAAGTAAAGCTACGAGATATCACAGAGGAAGATCTTCCTATCTTTTTCGAACAACAACTAGATTCAACGGCGAACTATATGGCTGCCTTTACAGCTAAAGACCCCACTGATAAGGACGCATTTTTTGTCCATTGGAAAAAAAATATTGCTGACGAGACTATCACAATTAAGACTATATTATTCAATGGCATTGTCACTGGACACGTCTCGAACTTTGAACAGTTCGGCGAACCCGAAGTAAGCTACTGGATTGGGAAGGAATATTGGGGTCATGGTATTGCAACTAAAGCGTTGTCAGAGTTTCTGGAGTATGTTAAGGTACGCCCGCTCTATGCTCGTGCCGCTAAAGATAACCTCGCCTCCATTAGGGTATTGGAAAAATGCAGGTTTAAAATCATCTCTGAAGATAAGGGTTTTTCCAACGCAAGAGGCAAGGATGTTGAAGAATTTATTTTGAAGCTCGAACCTTATGAAAGGTAATTTAATACCGTAATACGATTGGAGCGGTTCTTGACTAAGAAACCTTCTGTTGTTTAACTAACGGGTGGCTTTAATTGAGCAAGAAACTAAAAATTTTTAACTTCCGCTAACGAAAATTATGTAAATAAGCTGTCCAAATGGACAGCTTATTTTTTACTTAGCATATTTTTTTCTGAAATGCTGACGATACCCCATCGCTATCAAGCTAAGATTTTGCACTATCTATAAAGCAAAAAAGACGTTATCCTTTCTGTAGAATCATAGGAAAGGATGGCGTTTTTTATGGATCTTTCGATTCTTGACGAACTTCAACCGATTGCTGAAGAATTACAACGATATATGTCTCCTCATGTTCTAGAACACTTAGCTAAAGAAAAAGGATTCGTTCATCGAAAGAGTAAATATCAAGCAAAGGAATTAGTTGCTTTATGTGTATGGCTTAGCCAACAGGTTGCAAGTACATCACTCACACAATTATGTAGCTGTCTTGAAGTATCTACAGGTGTTCTTATCAGCCCTGAAGGGCTTAACCAACGATTTAATGCTTCCGCAGTACAGTTTCTTGAACAAGTTCTAGCTAACCTTCTAACTCAAAGAATTCATTCAACACAAGAAATAATTCATCAATACACCACGACCTTTAAGCACATTCGGATTCTAGATTCTACAACATTTCAGCTTCCAGATAAGTTTTCTTCACATTATCAAGGTTCGGGTGGAAGTAGCCATACGGCAGGAGTCAAAATTCAATTAGAGTATGACTTATTGAGTGGGAAGTTCCTGCACGTTTATGTAGGAGAAGGAAGAAAAAATGATAAAACCTTTGGTTCAACAAGCCTACAAACCATTCGACCAAAAAACTTGTATATAAGAGATTTAGGCTATTTTGACTTACATGACTTACAGAATATCCATGATAAAGGAGCTTACTATATCTCACGTTTGAAATTAAATTCTCGAATCTATCGTAAGAATGATAAGCCAGAGTATTTTCGAAATGGGACCCTGAAGAAAGGGTCACTCTATATTCAGTTAGATATGGAAGAACTCATGAATCAATTGTCCCCTGGTCAAACAATGGAGATTTCAGAGGCATACATCGGATAGTACCAAAAATTACCAGCTCGTGTTATTATTCATCGATTAACAAAAGAACAAACAGAGAAAAGATGGATAGAGATCAGTTTGTTATTTTAGATACCGAAACAATTGGACTTACTCTAACAGATCAAATTATCGAGATAAGTGTAATTGATTTAAATGGAAACATCCTATTAAATTCTTTAGTAAAGCCAACTATAAATATTCCAGCTGAAGCAGCCTCCATTCACGGTATTACAAATGCAATGGTTCACGATGCACCATCGTGGAAAGCAATATATAAAGAGTTACGTGAAGTTACCGTGGGAAAAACTCTACTTATCTATAACGATGAATATGATATAGGCATGATAGAAAACACCTGTATTGCTAACAAAATAGAATTTAAGAATTTTAAATCCAAATGTATTATGAAAATGTACGCCGATTATGTAGATTCAAAAAGATGGATTTCATTAAGTGATGCGACGGAATTAACGATTGAACACCGAGCAGCCGCTGACTGTTTTGCTGTCCTGGAATTATTACAACAACTCAAAAATAATCAAATAGATTAAGATACTGTATATAGGACTAAATTATTAAAATAAAAATAAGCACATCTTGTAAAAAAACAGATGTGCTTATTTTTTAATTTCTAAGCATTTTTACGTTTTAAGAAAATCACTCCACCAACAATTAACAGTAATGCGCCTGCAGCCATAGAGATCCAACTAGTAAGGTTAGTACCTGTTTGCGGTAACCATCCAATTTTAGATTGAATTTCTTTCTTAGGTTGTGGTTGTTCTTTCACTTGCTCTTTTGGTTGCTCTGATGTTGGAGTATTTTTATCTGGATTCGGCTGTTCTGGTTTAGGTTGTTCCGGTTTTGCCTCTTTAAATTTCACTGTTTGACCCTTATCTTCAATGTCAACGTGAATAGCAACTAAGACATTGTCTTGATACAGTTCTTCAAACACGACTACTTCTTTACCTTGTAATGCAGAAGCATTAAATGTGAAATCTAATATGATAGAACCATTTTTTTCTTTTGCAGTAAACT
>NZ_JBALMG010000084.1:9569-9780 GCF_036963225.1 Bacillus sp. JJ783
CCACCATCAGCTTTGTTTGAAGCTGTTGTTTTAATAGAAGGTTCTACAAATCGAACTGTTTGACCTACATCGTTAATGTCAGCGTGAGTTGCAATTACTTGACCTTCATGTAATAAGTCTTCAAACACTACTACTTCTCTTCCTTGCTGTTCAGCACCAACGAAAGTAAAGTCTAATGTTACAAAACCATTCTTTTCTTTTGCAGTAAACT
>NZ_JBALMG010000084.1:9924-28013 GCF_036963225.1 Bacillus sp. JJ783
CCACCATCAGCTTTGTTTGTAGCTGTTGTTTTTACTGATGGCTTAACGAACTTAACTGTTTGACCTTTATCATTGATATCAGCATGTGTAGTAACAACTTTTCCGTCTTTCAGTAACTCTTCGAATACTACTACTTCTTTTTCTTCTAAACCAGTTGCATCAAATGTGAAGTCTAATGTAATAGAACCATTTGCTTCTTTTGGTGTAAACTTAGTTTCAGCTGTTACCTCTTTTCCATTTACAACTAATGGTTTATTAGTTTCTTTATCCATTAATTTACCTTTTAAAGTGTACTCTTTACCTAGTTGTAGGTCTTTGTATTCCACTTTATCTTGGATTGTTACAGACTTAGAAGTGTGCATTTCTTTTGTACCATCTGTTTTATCAGTAGCTGTTGTTTTTATTGAAGGAATCTTTTCATCTTTGACAATATGTTTAATAATTTGACCATTCTCTTTGATCTCAAAAGAGAACGTTTCTTCATTCAATACATAACCTTTTGGTGCAACAGTTTCTTTATATGTGTATTTTCCAAATGGTAACTTTTCAAATTTAGCGATACCTTTATCGTCTGTTTTTCCTTTTACTACTTCTTTCCCTGCTTCATTATAAATAGTGAATTCTGCATTTGGAAGCTTGTTGTTTCCATCAGCTACATCTACCTTTGTAATTTCTAAATCACCTTTGATAAGATGATTAACTGCTAATAACTCAATAATTTTCCCATGTTCCTTTATTTCGAACACAATTGGTTCTTTAACAAGAACATAACCATTTGGGGAAGTCTTTTCTACAAATGAATACTTACCATATGCTAAATCTTTGACGTTAACCTCGCCATTCTTATCTGTCTTATATTCCCCAATTACTTTTCCACTTTCATCTTTTAACTCGAATACTGCACCTTCTAATTTTTTACTGATATCTTCATTATCTACTTTTAGTAATTTTACACTACCTTTCACTTCGGTATTTTCCACTGTAAAAGTAAGTGTTTTATTGTGCTCTTTAATTTCAAAAGGATACTTTGTTTTATTTCCAATATATCCATTAGGTGTTTTTGTCTCTAAGAAATAATATTTACCATACGTAAGACCATCAACATTTGCAATTCCATTTTCTTTTGTTACTACTTTTTTTACTTCTTTCCCATCTTCAGTAAAGACTGTGAATTCAACATTAGGTAAAACCTTTCCTGAATCACTAAGTTTTTTAATTTCGATGTTACCTTTTACTTTGTTGTTTACTACTTGAACAGCTCCTATTTCCCCTGTCTTAACTTCAATAGTTTGTGGTTTATCACCTGAAACATAACCTGTTGGTGCTTTAATTTCTTTTACTGTGTAGGTACCAATTGGTAGGTTATTTAATGCTGCAGTACCATCAGCACCAGTCGTGATTTTTCCAACTGATTCATTATTTGCATTAAAGACTTCAAATACTGCACCAGCTAAAACTTCACCATTTTCTCCAACCTTTTTAATTTTTAAAGAACCAGCAGCTTCCCAATTTACTGCAAGGTCACTACTAAGCTTTTCCTCATTTCTTTCTAGTAGTACTGTAGCATTCTGAACAGTATCAGTACCGCGATAAGCAATTGCTTGAACTTTAGTTAAATTTGCAGCAACACTTAGATTAAATTCACCTGTTTTTGTATCTTTAGGAATTTGGATACGGAATTTTTCCCCAACTGAAAGCTGATCTTTCACTTCTCCATTTTCACTAACAATTTTAACTCCATTAGGTGCATTTTTCGCTACTACCTTATAAGAACCACTCTTAGCATTTGTTTGTACTGTGTATAGGTTTGTTTCAAAGAACTCACCCTTTAATTCAGCCTTTTGCTTTTCAGCAGGAATCACATTCATAAAAATATCTTGAGTATCTTCACTTGTATTTGCAGCATTAATAATTGACTTAGCCGCTTTTTCAACATTTTTATTCTCATGCTTTAATTCATTTACATCAAGTTGACCTAATGCATTCCAAACCGCAAGCTGAGTTGCATAATGTGCCTCATTCTTATTAGCTACTCCCAGTTGTTCTATACTTTTTTGTGGGAAACCATTTAATAGGACCCTATATACTACATTATCTGTTTTCCCCATTTCAGGAAGATCTTCTCCATTTGGTGATTTTAAACCTAGAGTTAAACAATAAGCGATTTGACCGCTTGAATTTTTAATAATTTCAGTTCGAATGTGCTTACCTAGACTGTTACTATAACTCCAATCCATTGAATATTTCTCATGCGTCATAACCTCTGCACTAGCCCTTGGTAAAAACACATTCAGGAATAATGCCAGTACTGATAATAATGTAAAAACTCTTAAAATAACTCTTTTTCCCAATCTTGAAACCTCCCTAAAATAAATTAACCTGAGTATTTATCGAAATATTTAAATTATTCACGATCAACCCAATTACCATTATAAAACAAAAAATTACAAATATTAAACACTTTTGTCAAAATCGTCAAAAAAATTACACATTTTGATATTTCTCAAGCTTTTTAGCACATTAACTATATACAAATTCCTAAAAAAGGACTTAATTAACAAAACTAATATGTATGTTAAGTATGTAAATACCCAGTTCTTTTTGCTCAAGTTATTAACCTTTTATCCAATGCATAGGTTCCTATCTAAATAGATTTTTTTGAATACGTTATGCAGTTTTCTAGGGACTATTTTTTGGTCCTTTCGTTTTTTTACCATCTTCAAGTCCTGCAAAATCATAAGCTTTGCTATGTATCTTTAACAATCACCCAAATACGTATGGACAATTATCCAAAAATATACAGATAAATATAATATCGAGAACAATAGGATTAAGATAAGGAGTGACTGTCTTTGTATCGTCAAACATTTGAAGAATGTGTATGGGATTGCATTATGAAAGGTGGACATAGGTTTGAATGTGAAGATATGTGTCGTATGAATCCATCTAGTGCTAATTTTCACGGGTACACCCCTCACTCAATACCAACAACATCTGCACCTATATCATCTTATGGTACACCTTGGGCTTACGGGTACAACTCCTACTCACAGCCAACAATTTATTCTTCCATTTTCCCAACAGATCCAGAGTGCTACGCCCAGTGCATAAGGAATGGTCATAGTACCTTGTTCTTTCAAAATGCTTGCAGAGAGAATCCATGGTAAAAATATTTTAATTCAATAAATAAGTAAAAAAACTATCTTATCAAAGATGTTTTTTTATTTTCACACACAAGATTGTTACGAATTTAGGGCCTATTTTTTACAAATAAAAAAGATGCCTCATTTCTGAGCCATCTTGAATAAATAATTCGCTATATTCTTAACTGTTTCCGCAGAATGTTCGTTTACAACAATAACTTTAATTCCCCAAAATTCCTTCATTCCGACTTTCCTCTCAACCTTTTTAATACTCTTTTATTGAAAAGAAATTGAACGAAACAAATATCGTTCCTTGTCACTTCAGCAATAGATGATGCAGTTAACAAAAGCAAGGGTATCCTCTATTTCCAAGTATTTTTGAAAACCTAAGGAAAATACGGCCTCTATTATTATATGAATTTAATCTCTTTTTTCTCCACTCTTTACTTTTATTACGTTACGTTCTTAACAATTCGCAAATACATAGTATCCTTTTTCCCAGCGTTCTTTTAACCACCGCAATTTAAATTCCATGTTTGGTTCATAGGTAACAGCTACTTCCATCAGTTTATATTCCTCTAGAATTTCCAAACATCTATTTGGGATCGGAAGCGTGCGTATAAACTTAATATCCTCATCCTCCAAAAAACCCCATACAATTCCCTTAAAATTAATTGGGAGTAGTTCCAATATCGTATCTCTACTTAATCCCGATGATTCTAAAAAATCTTGAAGATACGATAAGGATAAATATGTCCATGAAGTACTTTGATACTCCTCTCCCAAATTTAAATTCTTATCGCTATTAGTACCACTACATTCAGTATGTCTTATCGCTTCTATTCCCCATTTCATCTTTTTCCCTCACAATCATTATTACCAGAATCGACTAATAAGTATTTTTACAAATTTATACCAGTTACCTTTAAACATCATAATGGACTTCTCTATTCCTTCTTTTCACATAATGAATATATAGGTAGCATGAACAAATCATATTTATTATCATCGTAGAAAAACTATAAAACACATTGATTCCTAAAACATCACAGAATAATAAAGCAACCATGCTTAAAAGCTAACGTAATTAGTTTCTTTGCTTTCATATTCATATATTCCTTTGATTGTATGATTATTTGCGTCTTTCAGCTGTTATTGTATTGCCTTTACTGTCAGTCATTTTTAGAGAACCTGCTCGTAAGAATTCAAGTTTATACTCTACAAATGCATTTGTATTCTTTGCATCTATCTTCTTACCGTCTTTTACAAACTCAGTAGGTAACAATGTGACTTGTTTCTTGTCTGCATCGAAAAGCCATGTTCCTGTCATGTGATTGTCTTCATAAGAAGATTTACCTGTATCATCATAAGCAGTAAATGAATTATCTTCACGGAAGTCTAACCCTTTATGGAATTCAGAACCTTTGTAACTACCCCACTCACCTAGTAACTCCTTACCGTCTTTTGATACTTGTACACTGTCATCATCAGAATTAGAAGTTGAAGGCTTATCGAACTGTACTCCTGTTTTCTTACCAATAGCGTTTGCTTGGTCTAATTGAGCGTCTTGAAGTGGTGCATAGCCTTTTTGCCAATACTCATTACCTTCTTTAATTAAGTCCATTGACTTTTGAGACTTATTTCGGTCTTCATCTGTAACTTTTCCTTTGCCTTTTATAATTTCAACTTGTAATGCATAGGCTTTACTGTAACAATCTACAGCTTTTAAGATTTCTTTATGTGAGTCTTCAAACTCTTTTGGCGGTTCTATTTTCTTAAACTTAGCAATACTTTTCTGTACCTCAGACTCTTCTTTCACTATCTCTTTTACTAAAGACTTTTCATCTTTGTCTTTATCCATTGCTAACTCAGTTATAACCGTAATTTTCTGTACTAACTCAGAAGATAAATTCGTCATACGTGTTGGGTACTTCTCTTTTGACAACTTCTCCTTCGTCTCTTCTTTAGACTCTACTTTCTCTTTCGGCTTTGCTTCTGTTTTATCAGTTCCACAACCTACTAACAACATGAACGGTACTGCTAATGTTACTAGTTTCTTCGCTCTCATACATCATACCCCTTATTCTGAATGAGTTTTAATTATTAGTTTGTTTTACTTGCAATACTCTTTGTCGCTTCTTCGAATAACTTTGCACCTTGATGTGACTTTGTAATTGATTCTTTCAGTTTACTTTCACTCTCTTCACCTACTGCATCTGAAAGGAGTTGGAATGCATCATAGTATAAGTCCATTGATTCTTTTATCTTGTCATGCTCTGCTTTCAGTTCAGTTGGTGGTTCAAGATACTTTATTTTTCTTACATATGCTTGTGACCCACCTGTTACAAGTTGTATTTCACTCTTCTTTAAGCTTACTGATTTAATGTCTGATTTTGCTGAGTCTTCAATCAATCGTAGTGTTTCGTCTATTTTATTTGCATTGTCTAAAATATCTTGCTTGTATTTGTCAACTTCTGAACCAGTTACCTTACTAGAAGAGTTGGAAGAACTAGTAGAGTTAGAAGTACTTGACTTACTTGTCTCCTTATCTTCACCTTTCGCTACAGATAAGCTATCCTCTTTCTTGCTATCAGTTGACTTACTCTCTTTTTCAGAAGTCTTACTCTCTTTTTCTATCTTTTGCGTTTCTTCTTTCTTTGGTTCAGCTTTCTTACCATCAGTTTCAATTGTAATACAACCACTCAATAACATAACTGGTAACGCTAAACTTACTAATTTCTTTGCTTTCATGATTCCTAATACCCCTTTATTTGTAAAATTTAGTGCAAACAAGTTAATATACTTAACTAAGAAATTTTCCCCGAATAATTTCTTAGAAACTACTATCCATAGATTACCTGTATATTCATAATCTTTCTATATATATCATTTTACAAAGAATTACAAATATGGTCAAAGGTATTTATGTAGTCTTTAAAGGTAAATTTATTAGATGAAAAGAAAAGTTTTATTTTTAAACCTTTTCTAATACGATCAATTGTTCATTTTCTAACGAACAAATTACAAACGAAGGTTGAGTCGTGAACGTCGATTCATCGTTATTACAACAAAACAAAGGTGAAGAGGCGGATCAATAATGAAGAAAATTAACCTACTTATTGCCGGGGTGCTAACTTTAGGGTTAGTCGCTTGCGGTACAGAAGAAACAGAAGTCAAAACAAAAAAAGAAACGAAGAAAGCAGAAGAACAACAATGCCAAGAACGAGAAAGATACAATAAAATAATAGTTGAATGGGAGTCCAATACATATTATTAAAATTAAAGTGGTTCAAGTCGGAGGAAGGCACCTTAGGGTGTCTTTTCTTTATTTTCAAAAGGACCTGCTCAATTAATACGTAAAAACATAAGGTAAAGTGAATCCATTAAAATACATGAGTGACCTTAATTTTCCCCTCCTACTCAAAGGAGAGATTAAAATGGGCTTTGGTGGTAGTTGCAGTAGTTGTGGTGGCGGCTTTGCTTTATTAGTTGTATTATTTATTCTATTAATCATAGTTGGAGCTTCTTGCTTCTGCTAAAAAAACTATCGGAAAAGACACTCATATATGAGTGTCTTTTCTTTATGGGGTACTGACCCACATACCCATCAAGCTAAGATTTTAAAATATCTCCAAAACGAAAAATTTATACCTCTACAGTTATTTATGAGAATTCAGCTCATTTTTTCGTTTTTCAGATGAGTGTATTTCTTAGCTTGATAGCGATGTGACGCTACCCCATATATGACGTACTATAATCATTCTTGCTATCAATGGAATTTAAAGAAGATGACTCCTGTTGGCATACAGAAATCATCTTCTTGAGGTTGCCTAACTTTTTTAGAGTGTCCTTTACAAAGGGTATAGATCCAGAGCACCTCCTTCCTATTTAAGGGGATAGCATATACCTTCTTCCCTCAAAATCACCAAATCCCATTTACAAATCTATAAAAGTAGATATAATATCCTTATGGAACCTTTATTAATTTATAAAGCATTGTCAAATGAAACACGATGTCAAATTTTATCATGGTTGAAAAATCCAGAAAACCATTTCGATGAAAAACCTTATCTAGAACAAGGCCTTAACTTTCAAGTTGGAGTCTGTGTAGGAGATATCCAGCTTAAAACTGGCCTAGCTCAATCGGTTATTTCTAGTTATTTATTAACTATGAAAAAGGCAGGACTACTAGAATCTGACCGAATTGGAAAATGGACATACTATCGCCGAAATGAAAAAACAATACGAGAGTTTTCTGAATACGTCCAAAACGAATTATAAAATGAAAGCTAATAATCAATCTGCATATCAATTGATTATTAGCTTTCACACATTCTGCTTTTTTACAGGTATCCAATTACTTTTTTATACAATTGTACTGCCTATAAAAGCAAGAAACATAGAAAGGAGAAAATTTTTTAACATATCATATCTAGTTATTTAGATATCTGTTATTGTATTTCAAACTACATAATCCTGATAATATTGGCATCCAATCATGCTTGTAATAATGCTTCTTTGTTAATGAATTAACTTTCAAAATACTGATATGAATGGAGAGTTTTATAAATGAAAAAAGTAAATCCTTTACTTATTCTGACACTCGCAATAGGTGTGTTCGGAATTATTACTACCGAGATGGGTATTGTCGGCGTATTACCACAAATCACTCGAAAATTCGGAATTTCAACTACACAAGCTGGATTTTTAGTAAGTATATTTGCACTAGTTGTTGCTATTTCTGGTCCGTTTTTAATTCTGCTCGTCTCTAGTATTAATCGCAAAATAATTTTATTAACAGCAATTTTCATATTTGTTATTTCAAATGTAATCTACGCTTATACAACACAATTTGAAATCATGCTTATTTTTCGTATTTTACCGGCAGCGCTTCATCCACTCTTCTTTTCAATCGCTCTTGTAACAGCTGCTAAACTTGTCCCTCCAGAAAAGAGCGGTCAAGCAGTTACAAAAGTTTTTATGGGAATTACTGTTGGCTTTGCTTTAGGTGTACCACTAACCTCTTACCTTGCAGACCAATTTTCACTCGAAATTGCTTTCTTATTCGGAGCGTTCGTTAACACTCTTGCATTCATTGGAATACTAATCCTACTTCCTTCTATGCCTGTTAAAGAAAAAATGTCTTTCGGCAAACAAATTCGTATACTTGGCAAACCTGGATTATGGTTAAATATTTTAACCGTCACATTCCTTTTTGCAGCCATGTTTTCCGTATACAGCTACTTCGCCGAGTACCTTGCAAAAGTAACTTCCATGAATGGATCTCTCATCAGTATCATGCTATTCATATTTGGTATAGTTATGATTTTAGGTAATCATTTATTTGGTGGTCTCCTGCAAAAAAGCATAATAAATACCGTAATATCATTCCCTATTCTATATTCTGTTGTTTACATATTGGTTTATTATTTAGGTTCCTACCTTGTTCCAATGATTTTTATCGTATTCATTTGGGGAATCGTACATGCTGGTGGATTAATTGTTGGCCAAACATGGTTAATAAGCGAAGCAAAAGAAGCACCTGAATTTGGTAATAGTCTATTCGTTTCGTTCTCAAATCTCGGAATTACTCTAGGAACAACTATTGGAGGCTGGTTCATTTCAAACCTAGGTATTCACCAGCTTATTTGGAGCGGATTTATATTCACACTACTCTCATTTCTATTAATTATAATAAAACTAAAATTTTTCAATTCTAATAGCCAGGCTTCATTATCAAGCTAGTACATTTTCAGTTTCAAATTTGATAAAAAAACATTATAAATTCTTCTCATAAGATTTTATAAAGTGACAAGTATAATGCTCAAAGCCTTTAGCCATAATTACGACTAAAGGCTTTTTTGTATATAAAAATAAATCTAAAAGGAGCTAGTTTTATGGAACATAATCAAAATGGAGTACTTGCTTTAATTGTTTTGTTTTTAGGATTAGTGTTTTTTGTTAGTGGAATGGTTTATCATTTATGGGGTTCTTATTAATGATATGATTGTAATTATCGATATGGCATATTTCCAAAAACAACTTAACATGGTAAAATAATATTCGGACGGGAGTCCAATATTATTAAAATTAAGATGGTTCAAGTCGGAGGAAGGCACCTTAGGGTGTCTTTTCTTTATTTTCAAAAGGACCTGCTCAATTATTGCGTAAAAAACATAAAGTAATTTGAATCCGTTAAAATACATGAGTGTACCCTTGTTTTCCCCTCTTATTAAAGGAGGAGCTATTATGGGATTTGGTGGTAGTTGTAGTAGTTGTGGCGGCGGCTTTGCTTTATTAGTTGTATTGTTTATTTTATTGATCATTGTTGGAGCTTCTTGCTTCTGCTAAAAAACTATTGGAAAAGACACTCTTATATGGGTGTCTTTTCTTTGTAATAAAAAGCTCTCCATAAAGGAAAGTTTTTAGGTTTATACATTCAAGTCATCCAAATTAGCTATTTACGCAGCACTTTATTTCTTCGCATCTTTCATGCTGTAATATCCTAAATTAATAATAATCAAGAAATACCCACCCATAATTCCAGCAGCAAATGTCCACATGAAATCATGGTGTTCAATTTCATACATAATAATCGCACCGAGTATCGCGGCTGCAAATCGATTCATCATTCCAAGCATCGGTGCTTTTTTATATTTGTAATTTTGAATAACCAAACATAATCATCAAACAAATTCCATATAGACCCATTATTGGTTAAAATGTTATAATTTAATTATCCTACATAGTTACTCATGTTCAGGATGAGTAACTAACGTCTTATTAAGCAATGCGCATAACTTAAATAAAAAAGACACTTTACAGTGTCTTTTTTATTTACATTTATTTTTCATGTTAAAAATCGGGGGATTTAATGATGGGTAATGGAATTTTCGAAAACATTGATACAGCTATAAAAAAAGTTTGGTTAGAAGACTTAAAAATTGATTATGCTAACAACTTCCTTCTAAAGGAAGATTCATTGAAAAATGCTTTTTACTTTCATTTAAGAAACAGACTAGGAGAAGACTTCCTAAAAAATAATAATTTACGAATATTTACAGAATACTATATTAATGGCGAAAGAATTGACTTAGCTATTGTTGAAATTGATTCAATAGCAGTTGAAGACTATCATTTAAAAGATTGTGTAATTAGAGTATTAGCAGCAGTAGAAATGAAA
Organism: Bacillus sp. JJ783; assembly: GCF_036963225.1. NCBI lineage: Bacteria > Bacillati > Bacillota > Bacilli > Caryophanales > Bacillaceae > Bacillus > Bacillus sp. JJ783. The sequence continues at coordinate 20,251 of NZ_JBALMG010000084.1, forward strand.
TATAAGGGTGCTTCTGTAAGTGACGATGTATTCTAAGAAGATGTTAACAAAATACTCTCTTTTATTAACAGTTGGGGAAATGACACTAAACATTATTTAGCTTTCATTCAAGAAAAATATTTTAAAACAGAAGATGTTGGAAATTGGTTAGAAGATGAACAAGCAAGCAACGCGAAAGGAAAAGTAAGCGAGTTATATGCTTATTGGGACCAAGATAGTGATGAAACTGTTTGGAGTGTTATAGATCATTAAATATCTCTTTATAAAAAACGGCAAACGAGTATCCAGTCGGAGAAATTCTTATCAAGTTTCCTTTTTATCCCAAAAACAATATAATAAGATGTAACATTTAGTACATGTAAAGAAAAATATAAGGTTTATTCAATCATTATGGCACCCATAAAAGTACTTCTATTTTGGAGGAACAAACTATGAACAAAAAGTTAGTAACATCATTATTATGTAGCACATTCTTATTTGGATTATCAGCTTGCAGTTCACATGATACATCTAGCAGGAACACGAAAAACGAACAGGAGACTTCTAAAGAAACAAAAAATGATGAACTTAGCAACAAGGATCCTCAAAAAGAACTTCCCACCCACGGAGATTCTTCTGATGTATACATATCAATAGACTCTGTCGCTTCATTAGATGTGATAGGTAATGGAGAAGTTAAAGCACAAGGTGTATTTAAAGTATTAGACGTAGTAGTTTATAATCGTCAAGAGGAACCCATTACACTAAATAGCAACAACTTTAAATTAATTGACGGTACCGGAAGAGAATATCACATTTCTAATGAATCTCAATTAGTACTTAAAGCTGCCAATACCGCTACATTTAAGTTTGGTGTTCTTAATCCTAGTGAAAATTCGGAAGGGAACATTGTATTCGATGTTCCGAAAAAAACGCAAGGATTAACTTTGAAAATTAATGGAGATATGTTGAATAAAGGGATCGAGTTAAAGGTGGAATAGTCAAAGAAAATACAAACCGCCTATCACAACTTATACTAACATAACAAAAAGTACAGCCTCTGTATTAACTACAGTAAACTGTACTTTTTCATTTATGATTTTGTATAACGCACTATAACAGGATTCCTTAATTCTTTTGAGAAGATGCTCTCCAATCACGAAAAGATGTTGGAAACCCAGAATGTCCACGCTGCTTTGTAACAGCTGGTTTTTCTTCAGGAGTAGTTGATTTTTCTTCAAGAATAGTCAAAGCTGTTTGCATTTTCTCCAACTGCTCTCTTAATGCTTGCTGTTCAATCTTTAAATCCGTAAGTAAACGTAATATCATCTCAGAATTAGCCATAACGATCTCCTTTCCCCCAATGCACAGAATAAAATACCATATGTAATAAGCGTAATACTCGTGACAAAAATAAGGTCGTCAACTCTCTTAAAATACCGAGTACTTTTATTTTTCAAAAGGACCTGCTCAAGTTTATCCGTAAAAACATAAAGTGAAATAAATCCATTAATATATGGACTTTATGGAAGGAGGAGTTAATATGGGCTATGGTGGTAGTTGTGGTGGAGGCTGTGGTTTTGGCGGTGGATTCGCCTTACTTGTTGTGCTCTTTATTTTATTAATCATCGTTGGAGCTAGCTGTTGGGGCGGCGGAATCGGCTGCTAATAAGAGGCACTCTTGAGAGTGTCTTTTTTTATTTCTCAATATAGGGCTAACATATATGTGTTACTATCAAAAGGCGAGATTCCCTAAGCGTAATATAGTAGTTTACCAACTATGAAAGCCACTGTCACAAGAAAACAGTTGGCTTTTATTTTTTTATTTAGAAAGATTAGAACAGGGATTATTCTTTGCACTAATCAACATTTTAAAATTGACATAGCACTTCATGCACCATATACTGTTAACAACAGTATACTGTCATTAACAGTATATATTCCAATTCATTCTAGGAGGTATATTCATGAAACATACAGGAAGACACACAGGTGCATTTCTTTTGTTATTTTTAGCAGAAGGTGATAACTATGGCGGGCAGCTACTTCAGAAATGTGAAGAAGAACTTCCGGTCAATCCAATCGATAGTGCCATCCTTTACCGCACGCTGAAGAAATTAGAAAACGAAGGTGCTATTGAATCTTATGTAAGTACATCAGTTCCAGATAAGCCGAGAAAGATGTACAAAATTACTACAGCCGGAAAAGAACAATTAGCAGATTTTCAAATGGATATTGAGGAAAAAATGAAAAACTTATCATTTTTCTTAGACAAATATAAAGACTTAAAGGAATCTTATCATGATTAATGGCGCTATCCTTTACACTTTGGCCATTGTTCTTACGGGGATTTCTTTTATGAAGGATCGGAATAAAACGAAAGCTGCCCTATTAAAATCATGGAAAATATTTCGAAACCTCCTCCCTGCCATGCTCTCCATTATGCTTTTCGTCGGACTATCACTTTCTATCTTAACACCGTCCTTCATCTCTTCTATCATTGGAGAACAGTCCGGATTTTTAGGTATTATTTATTCAGCAATACTCGGATCTGTGGCACTCATTCCAAGCTTTGTCGTGTTCCCTCTTGGTAATACGTTAATACAGCACGGTGCAGGGCTTCCTCAAGTTGCGGCACTCATGTCTACATTAATGTCAGTAGGAATGACAACCTTGCCAATGGAACAAAAGATATTCGGACGAAGCTTTGCTTACGCTCGTAATGCATCTGCATTACTCATGTCACTCCTATTCTCATATATCATTTGGGTGGTGATGGTATGAAGGAACTAAAAAGATATCGCTTCTTTTTCATATTACTGTTTGGGCTCCTCTTATTAACTTTTATAAACCAATCTTTAGGATGGAGCGCATTACAATTAACGGGGAATAGTATTTTAGATATGCTGTTTCTACTCCCCCCTGTCCTAGTATTTGTAGGGTTACTTGATCAGTGGGTGAAGAAAGAAACGCTAATGAAATACATGGGAGAAAAGTCCGGCATATATGGCATCTTATTTTCTCTATTATTAGGCGGAATTGCAGCTGGTCCCCTCTATGTTGCCTTTCCGATTGCAGCACTACTATTAAAAAAAGGCGCAAGCATTAGGTACATCGTATTTTTCTTAGGCGTTTGGACAACTGCGAAATTACCAATTATGGTGTATGAATTTTCTTCATTCGGAGCTACCTTTACGCTCATTCACATTTGCTTCGGTCTGTTGTTCTTCTACGTAATGGGCATTATTTTCGAAAAGTTTTATGATCAGCGGCAATTATTGCAGTATGATATTACGAAAGAAATGTAAAAAGACATCTCGTAAAGATGTCTTTTTTATATGAACCTTAATTCTCGTTCTGTAAAACCCCCGCTGCTTCTACTCCCTTTTTCTCTTCTTTTAAGAATAGCGATACGATAAAAGCAATAACGATAAAGATTAACCCTAGTGTAAATGCACCTTGGAATCCAGATGTTAAACCGTTTAACTTCTCTACTGGGTCCATTGGATTTGCGGAGCTTTCCATATACTTAGTTGTTCCTGAAGACATTTTCGAAATAAAGATAGCCGTACCAATTGCGCCAGCTACTTGCTGTAACGTATTAAACAGTGCTGTTCCGTGCGGATATAGATCTGGTGTTAATTGATTTAAACCGTATGTTTGTGCTGTCATTACAAACATGAGTCCAACCATTAATACGCTGTGCATGACAATAATTTGTACCATTGATGTATCAGGAGTAATGCCTTTAAATAAGAACATTGCAATCCCTACTAACACAATGCCGGGAACGATAACAACTTTCGGGCTAAATTTATCAAATAGTTTACCTGCGATTGGTCCCATTATAGCGCTAATAATACTTCCTGGAAGCATTATTAGTCCTGATTTAAAGGCTGTAACGAGTAAAACTGTTTGCAGGAACATCGGTAATAAAGTCATCGTTGAAAATAACGACATCATAACAATGACGATTAATCCAACTGATATTGTAAACATCGGAACTTTAAATGCACGTAGTTCTAAAATTGGATTATCGATTTTTAATTGTCGCACGATAAAAATACATAGTGATATAAGCCCAACAATTAAAGCACCATACACTTTCGCATCCGACCATCCTAAGTCACCTGATGCACTAAAGCTATACACAATCCCGCCAAAACCTAATGTTGATAAAAGAATAGATGGATAATCTACTTTTGGCCTTGTTAACTCTGAAACATTTTGAATGTACTTCATTCCAATTACAATGGAAATAATTACGATTGGAACGACAAAGTAGAATAACCAGCGCCAATTCAATGAATCAACGATTACTCCAGATAATGTAGGGCCAATTGCCGGAGCTGACATCATAACGAGTGCGATTAACCCCATCGTGGCACCACGTTTTTCAGGCGGACAAATAATTAAAATCGTATTCATTAATAACGGTGAAATTAACCCAGTCGCTACTGCTTGGACGATACGCCCGACTAATAAAACGGAAAATGTCGGTGCAAATCCCGCAATTAATGTACCAACTAAAAACGTTACCATCGCAATCAAGAACATTTGTCTCGTTGTGATCCATTGCTGAAGTAATGCTGTAATCGGTACCAGCACACCCACTACTAACATGTATGCTGTAGAAAGCCATTGGATTGTTGAAGCTGTTACGTCAAATTCTTTCATTAATACCGTTAACGCATTACCAAGTAATGTTTCGTTTAATAATGCAACCATTGCCCCTAAAAGTAATGCAATTAAAATGGGCGTATGTTTCATATTAGAAGTATCAACTTTGCCACTTGCAGGGCTCTTAGTTGTTATATTCATGTATTGATTCTCCTCCTGTTTTTTTACTCCAAAAGCTTTATATAAACCGGAACACATGTAATATAATATACATATGTAGATTAAAAAGGGAGAATCAATTTTCAGCCTTTGTATATTTAATCTACAAAAAAGGAGAATTGTAGATGAACGATAATGAAAAACAACTTGATTTACGTATTAGACGTACACATAAATTACTATGGGATTCCTTATTTGAATTAATGACACAATCCAAACAGAAATATAGTACCATCACCATTAACCAAATATGCGATCTCGCGATGGTACACCGAACAACCTTTTATAAACATTTCGAAGATAAAGATGCTCTATTAGCATTTGGATTTAAACGCTATGGCGAAATGATTGCTGAAATACCGCTGTTAGATCGATTAAGTAAACCATTTCAAGTGATGGAACAATTCCTGCATCATGAAGAAATCTGTAAAATATTTGAGGCGCAAATGTCTGATGAACAATTCAATAGCCGCATGTATTATTTAAGCCACGAAACAAGAAAACAAGAAACAGAAGCGCTAAATCGCCTTTGTAAAAATCATACGATGCCAAATGATTTAATAACGGAATTTTATTCAGGAGTAATCACCTCATTAAGTGCGTGGTGGTTTCAAAACGAAAGAAAAGTTCCTGCAGCAGAAATGGATAACCACTTTCATCAACTCATTAATCGGGATATTTTTCAGTTTGGAAAGGAATAACTGCAACATCAAAAAAACGCCCATATGAAATAGGCGTTTTTTTTATATACATACTATTACATACCCAGCTTCTTCAAATCCGAACTTTCAATAACCGAATGAGAATATCCATCTTTCCCAACTCGCACCATCCCTCTTCCAAGCTGCTCAGAAAATCGCTTCAAAAGAGGATTAAAGGCTTCATCACATCGTACATCAATTGGTATGATTTCGTTTTTGATTTCACACCATTTGATGGAGAAAAATGCGTCGATAAATTTTTGTTCCAAATATTCAGAATTAATATTAAAATAAACAATGGAGCTACGGGTATTACAAATTATACATAACGAGGGAATAGAAATGAAAATTCAATTAAAAGCTGATTTAATGCTACTACTAGTTACATTCTTTTGGGGTGCATCCATCCTACTTACAAAGGTTGGACTTGATGACATAGAAGAATACAATTTAATCGCATTACGATTTATTATTGCCTTTCTTTTATCAGGTTTAATATTTTACAAACATTTATTCAAAATTGATTTTAAAACTGTAAAATATTCTTTTATACTAGCTTCCGTTTTATTTATCGTCTATATTTTTGCGACATTCGGTACAAAGTATACAAGTGTATCTAATGCAGGTTTCTTACTATGTCTCACAGTCATTTTCATTCCAATATTATCAGCTATATTTTTAAAACACATTCCTGAAAAGAAAGTTATATTAGGAATCGGCTTACTAACATTAACTAGTGAATTCAAGATCGGTAACGGCGATATCTTTTGCATACTGTCTGCCTTATTTTATGCGATTCACGTCATCATTACTGGAAGCGTAACGAAACATGTGAATTCAATTGCACTTGGGGTAGTACAACTTGGTTTTGTCGGCCTATTTAGTCTTATTTTTTCATTAGTGATGGAAACCCCAAAACTTCCTGGCACTATCGACTCATGGCTAATAATCTTAGCCTTAAGCATATTTTGCACCGCAGTCGCATTCATTGTGCAAGTTATCGCCCAGCAATACACAACGCCCACACATACAGGACTTATCTTTTCATTAGAACCCGTCTTTTCAGCAGGCTTTGCCTTCTTCTTCACAGGCGAAACGCTCACAGGTAAAGGGTACTTAGGGGCGACGCTTATACTGTTAAGTGTGTTGATTGCTGAGGTGGATTTTAAGGGGTTGTTGCGGGTGAGTTATAAAAAGAATATAGAATAGGTAACTACATACATCTGCGGTTCATTAGAAAAAACAAATACCCGACTATTATTCCATATAATAGTCGGGCATTTAGATTTTCAACCTATTGTTTTACATAGACTAGATGAACTGCATGTAACAGTTCCCCTTCATTATGCAGAAACTAGCACTTTCTCTTTACGCAAAATCCCCATTAGCCCACCAATAAATAGGAGAATGGCTGGTAAAATATAAAAGAAAGAAATACAAATTAATCCACCAACTGCAGCGATTGTCATCATCGCACCGCCAAGCTTAGCTCTATTCTTCACTACAACAGATCCACAAATTCCTAATATAGAGAGAAGAACACTTCCCCATCCTAAACCGATAAGTGTATTGGCTCCATCCGCATCTAAAGCAGAACCAAGCCCACCAATAAATAACGCAAGCAATGCGCATAAAATCCCGAAAATCCCACCGATAAGTCCTAATACAAATTCTGTTGTGCGTTTCATTATATATATCCTCCCTTTATCTCATTCCCATTTTCGCTTTACTCGTAGCAAACTTTCATCCATCTTTTTCAGCAAATATAACGTTAAAAATTGCTCCAAGTTCACCACTATAATAGATAATTTTCGAGTATTTCCCCATAAGCTCTTTATATTCTTTTTCTTGGCCTGCGTCACCGTCTAAAATACCTTTAACAAATTTGTACATTGATAAATTGCTATAATAAAAGGGCTAGTGAAAAACTAGCCCTTTTTATAGATTAAAATATCTGCTTAACTGCTTGTCCAGCCAAATATTTATACCATTCTCCTCCCAGAAAATTCCCATCAGTAATTATTATATATTTATTTTGAGGATCATTTTTATAATAAAATTCAATTTTATAAGAATGATCTGGTGATTGTTCTTTTAAATCTTTAGCATCTCGAAGAAAAGGTGCTACCATATCCTCTATAGCTTTTTTTCCCAGATCATTAGGATATTTCATTCTAAATAGATTTTCTACTTTAATTGTTTTTGTATCTTTATCATACCTAACTTCAGAAGTTCCATCTAATT
>NZ_JBALMG010000084.1:28041-41612 GCF_036963225.1 Bacillus sp. JJ783
GTTTTTCATTCTATTAATTACGAATTTAGCTTTATTTTCAGCATCATCTAACTCTTTATTTTTTTTATTAAGCTCTTCCTCTTCTTTTTTCTTTTTTTCTAGTTGAAGTTTTTCGTGAGCAACTTGATCTTGATGCTTTTTCCACATATCTATCATAGAGTACGTAAAGAGCAAAGCAATAATAGTTGCTACTATAAAAATCTGTTTCTTAAAACCCGGTATATCTTTATTAGATATAGTTATACTTTCATCCTTAATAGATTTAATATTTTCATTTTGGTTCAATACCTCTTGGTTATTTGGACCAAAAGCCTCACCACAATTACTACAAAACTTACTATTTTCATCATTAGCTTTACCACATTTAGAACAATATTTCATTAAGTATCCCCCTAAAATTAATATCTAAAAATATTAATTTTAGATATTGTAAATTGTTTTAAAATAATTTGACGAATACAATTATACATTATAAGGTATAAAAGGGGAATAAATAGAAAATGAGGGATATTTATGAAGAAAAGTATAGTTATATCACTTCTCGCTGCATCAGCACTACTTTTACAAGGTTGTAATAACACTTCAAGTAAAGCTAGTGAAAATAAACCTTCAGATGCTGAATTACAGTCTGTAAAAAAAGAGCGAGATTCATTAGAAAAAACGAATAACGAGTTAACAAAAAAGATTGCAGATTTAGAATCAAAAACAAATAAGGAACAAAAGACTTATAAACTGGATGAAAAATTAGCCAAGAAAATTTATAGCATTTATAAAGGATCTCCTTGGAATGATGATTTTTATAAAGGCGGTTGGACTTTTACTAAAGAATCCGATACAAAAGGTATAATTACTGCTGATCGTGGAGGTGGGCAACCTATCTATTTACTATCAAATTATGCTGTTATTTTTGAAACTGGGTTAGAAGATAGTATGGGCCAATTGAAAATAATCGATTTAAATACTGAAAAGATAATTGATCAATATCCAAAACAGGATAATACCGCTAGTAAAGAAAGTAATAAGGAAACCGTGCAAAAATCATCTTCAAAGGTTGATAAGGAGAAGTTAAAGAAGCAGCTAACCGATAAAACGTTTGTAGCTCCTTCATTTGAAGAAGGAGGGTATAAAGCTAAAGAACTTGATGCTGCAATGGAAGGTTATTTAATTTCTACTAAAGAAAAACCAGAAGATTACGAATTAGAACAGCTAGAAAATCCAAATAATGATGGAATGTCATTATTTGCATTAAGAAAAGATAATCATAATGGAAATATGTTTGTTGCTGGTCGTTATGCTGTAGATAAAAATGGTTATGTTTATGAATATGATTTCTTTGAACAGAAAGCGAAAGATACTCCTTTAACAAATTTATATATTGAAGAACTTCTCAACCAAAAAGACTAGTTTACTAGTCTTTTTGATTATCTCTAAATATTATTTACGTCTTTCTTTATAATACTCTTTGTTAAAGACTTTATCATATTTTGCTTGTCTTCTAGCATCTTTTTTAATCTCGCCTTCTTCTCTTGCTGCTCTCAGTCTAACATTTCCCCAAGCCCACATTCCGATACCAATTAGAACCAACAAAAAAGCAATTGATATGTAACCATCAAGTAAAAATACAAGTGCAAAGAAAAAAAAGACTACAGCAATAAGTTTGAATTTCATATGACCAAGCATCCCTATTCCCCTTCTTCCATTTTTTGATATATAAATATCATACCAAAAAATTACAATAAATAACAAATGTTGTTTTTAAACATACACAAATGATGGGTAGCCACGTAAGCACCTTACACAACTACCCATCATTTGTTTAATTACTACTTTCATACTGAGTTAGTCAACATCCGCATCATCCAAACGAATACGCACTACCTTCCCTTCCCCTAACCAAAATTCAATTGTTGTATGCAGTTTATGGTCAGCATAGCCAATAATAGTAGCCCCCTGTTCCGTCCGTTCATAATAATTCGAACCATACGAACTGATAACATCCTGCTTCGTACTACCAAGCCCGATCCCTTTTGCCGTCTTAAGGTCTGTATTTTCTCCAATTATTAAACGAACAATCTTCCCCTTCTCTTTTCCTTCCATAATCGAAGCCGTCTCTACTCCGTTCTTCCAAGAGTAATAATCATATAATACGTTCTCTTGCTTGCTGATAGGCTCACCATATTGTTCTCTAAAAGAATCTTTAGAAATATTATCATGAAGCTTCATCTTTCCAATCGATTCATTTGAAAGATCTGTAAAAGCAGTATGGCTATAATAATAACTTCGCCCATCTATAAAAGGGCCTAGTAATCTATAACCAATTACGCCTATTCCGACAACCAAAACAAGTAATATAATGATTCGCAACTTTTTTCTCAGCACTTAATTCCCCCCTTCCAAAAACCGCCCAAACTCCTTCAAAAATCTCAATTTAAAACTACCCACAGGCCCATTCCGATGCTTCGCCACATTGATCTCCGTCATCTCTTTCTGCATCGTTTCCTTATCATAATAATCTTCGCGATACATAAGCATAATGACATCCGCATCTTGCTCAATTTGTCCTGTCTCTCTTAAATCAGATAAAAGTGGTCGCTTATCTTGACGTGACTCTACGGAACGAGACAATTGCGACAATGCTACTATACAAACATTTAAATCACGCGCTAATAACTTAAGCTTACGAGAAATCTCACTAATCTCTTGAAATCGATTACCCTTATGCTTCGGATCGCCCGTAATAAGCTGCAAATAATCTACAATAACTAACAGCTTTTTATCACCGTGCTTCCTCTTTAACTTACGAGTCTGCATCCAAATATCTTGCATTGTAACGCCTGCCTTATCATAAATCTCAAGTGGCAACTCACCAATCTCCGCAAACGCCCTACTCACCTTTTCCCAGTCTTCTATCGTAAAACGATGCTTCGGATTTTTCAGCCTACCTCCTGACACTTCACCCGCACAAGACGCCAGCCTTTTTAGCAATTGCTTACTACTCATCTCTAACGAAAACAGCCCAACTGCCGCTCCAGACTTCGCCGCATGCAGTGCGATATTTAACGCAAACGCCGTTTTTCCCATAGAAGGACGCGCTCCAAGGACGACAAAATCCCCTTCCTGCAATCCGCACGTCATCTTATTTAGCGATGTATAACCAGTCTCAATACCAGTATTCTCTTTCGTATCTTGATGAAGCTCCTCATATAGCCCAACTAAAGCATCCTTCAAATCAAACTCACATACATAGTCCTTTTCCTCTAACTCACAAAGCGCCGTAATCGTCTCACCAATAATTTTCTCATTCTTCTCCGCAATAAGACGCTCTCCCATCTTGTGCCCGAGAACGCCAGCCTGATACATTTTCCACGCACCTCGAACAAGCCCCTCATAATAAGAAAAGTTGCTAGTTGTAGGCACACCCTCTATTAATGCTATAAAATACTCCATTCCCCCGATATTCTCCAAAAAATTAGGATTCATCCGAGAAACGAGCGTCACAAGATCAATTGGTTGCCCTTCATCTTCAATTTTTCGCATTAACCGAAATATAGACTTATGCACCGGCATAGAAAAATAATGCTCCGTCAAACGGCACTCCTTAATAAGCTCCCCATCAATTAATAGAGAACCTAACACCGTCTTTTCCGCCTCCACATTTTGAATACTCATGGACGCCACCCGCGTTCCGCTAAAAAGCGCTGCAACTCTTCCTCTGACAGTGCATTCTTCTCCCACTCCTCGCACCTCGTCAAAAACTCCTCCGTCTCCCCAGTACTAACAGACGACTCCTTCTTCCTAAACTGAGCCGTATCCGCCTCAACCTCCGACACTTTCGTAAATCCCTTCCCGTGCCAGCCACGCAAAATCCCCTTCACATAAGCAACCGTTCGCTTATTATTCTCAAACGCAATTTGAAGAGCCTTGAGCACAAGCTCCTCTGACAAATCAACCATCCACGCACTCAGTTCCTCTACCGCAAACGGAGACAAACTACCAAAATGTTGCTCGTAAAAAGAAAACACGCGACTTCCCGTCTCTTCCTCTATAACCTCTTCTTCCGCCTCTTCACAAACCGGATCAACATCATGAACGGCCAAATCACTCGGCATACCGAAATGAGCTAAAAGCATCGGAACATTCAGTTCCTCCTCTACGCACTTCTGAAGAAACATATGTACAAACTCCTTATTCTTCACACCCTTAAGCTCACGAAGCACACACTTCTCCACATTCGTATTCGTCACAGGATTATAACGAAGCCAATTTAAAACGTATAACTCCCTCGTATCCGCATCATAAAGAATCTTCCCATAATCAACAAAGCGCTGCACCAACTTATCAACAGTCTCCCTGTTATAGCCTGTCTCCATCTCAGCTAACCGCTTTGGAAACGGAAAAATCCCGCACTGCGTCGTCTTCGAACAAGTTAACAAATAAACATAAAAATACCGCTCCTCTGGCGTCAAATCCAAAACAAAATCATCCTGCCAAAAATTCACCTGCACATTACGATACACCGCCATCCAAATTCCTCCCGTCTCCATTCAAAAATGAATATTCCCTCTATGTACTATATATAGGAAGGAGGGGTGGGTTTTTGGCGTGTTATTTCAAAAATTTTTTTTGACTACTACTACGGTGTTTGTTGTTGTTTTTGTTTTGTTGTGTTTTTTCTTAGTGATTTATTACTTGGTAGGGGCTTGTAAGGGGCTTATGAGGGGCTAGTTATTGGTTACTTCGATTAGGAAGACTCGATCTGAGAAACCACCTCGTTCTTCTGCTTTCTTTTTACGGATGTTGTTGATTTCTTCTAATGTTACAACTCCTCTATCAAGTTGATCTTCGCACTTTCCTTAGAATAAAACCTCGCGAATAAAAAAGAAGACTTTGACAAAATCACTGCTTCACGTCTTAGTCTTCTTAATTTTTTATTGAATTGGTGGTACTTTAATCATCTTTATAGTTTGTTTAGATAATTCGCCTGTTGGTAATAAGAATTTCCCTCGAACGAAGCATTCTCCTTTACCTAAACCGTGGAGCAATACTTGGTCTCGTTTTTCTAAATACAGCTTCTCCGAAACACCTTTAAAATCACTATCAATTGGATGAAAGTAAATAGAGGTCGTAGCGTTTTCAAGAGCACTCATTTCTGCTGGCTTGAAATTAACAAACGATTGTGTTGCAAACCAAGCTGTAATACCAAATTTCCGTCCTTCACGAAGGATTTTATCCGAGGGTGAACCTGATTTAAAGCTTAAATTTTGCGCCTCATCTAGAACCACAGGCAGTGGTTGATCTTCGTTACCACGCTGTGCGTAATACCAAATTTCCCAAAGTAATAACTCTGTCATTAGCTTTTTAATATTATCCTGATCAAATCCATCAAACTGGATAATAGAGATTTGTCCTGCTTTTTTATAATAATTATCCCATGTAAATTGCTCATTATAGTCGAATGGATCAATATCAACAAATTGCTGGAGCTTGTTCACGATAGAAGCTAAAGTTGAGCTTGAAACGTCTTCTAATTCCTTTAACTCTAACAATAGTTTCTTCATTGTAAAAGCTTCTTCGTATTTATCAATTCCTTCTTTAATAGCCGTATAAATTGCATTCGCTTGTTGTGGACCAAAGTTAAATACCGATTCAAAAATAGCAGATACTCGTCCTGCTACTTCATACGATTTTTCAACACGGAAACCATGGTTCGTGTAAAATTCACGTCGTAAAAACGGATTAATTGGTAATTTATCATCATACACAATTCGTTCGTGAATACGATCACCCAAAACCTCAATAAATTTATCATCAAGCTTCGATTTGGTATAGCTCGCTGAATAGTCAATAATCACCGAAGATTGCCCTACTTCAGCCAATTGAAGTAGCATTGATTGAATAAAGTACGTCTTCCCTTCCCCTGAACGCCCACCAATGATTAAATGACGATTATTTAATTGTGGATGACCAAACTCCCAGTAAATATGTTGCTCAGTGGATTGAAGATAACCAAATAAAGGCCGAATTTCTTTAACTTGAGCCTTTAGTGCGGCAGATTGATTTATTTTCTCATTTTCTGTTTCTATCTTAGCCACTTCTTCTATTTCTTCTATACTAATTGCTGCAACTTCAGCTACAGCAGTTGCTTCAATCGTTTCAATTCCAATAGTATTTTTTATTGCTTCAACTTCTTCGATTGCTATTTTTTCTTTGGTTGTTTCAGAGTAGCCGCCAACCATATTAAATGAATGTATATTATTGTTATATAGCTCAGTTGGTACCTCTGAAGTGAGTGTATTTTCAACTAGTGCCGCTGGTGCTGTTAAATATTCTGGTAAATCCACAGCTTGTTTTTTTTCGCCTTGAAGTGGCTCAATTAAGATTACGTTGCTGTAATCATCCTTTTTCAGCTCTTCAATCGTCATCCCTATTGCTTTATAGGCAATTCTTTCCGGAATATCATAGACCGTTACATCATTATACGTATCCTTGTATTTAGCATGTGCCTCTTTTCTAAACGAAACAATAGCTCCAATATTGAATGCTGTCTGATGATCTTCCGTGACAACAAATTTATCATTTAATAATAATTCAATCGTTTTTTCATCTAGCTTATGGCTCTTTTCTGGCCAAAATGCATTCGCTTCCATTTTACGTGCATTAACAATGAATAATTTAGCAAAAAAATTACGTAGGAATTTCGCCTCAAATCCTGTATTCATCATTAGTTCCTGCTTTAAAACTTTTACTAAATTTGTTACTTGTTGTGTTCCCTTCTCAATTATTTGTTTTGAGTTATCGCCAATTTTCACTTCTATAGGATAAAGATGCATATAAAGCTGATTCTCATATCGCTTAATACCAATCATTAATAAATCATCACTCAGTGATCCTTTTTGACCTATTAATTTGCTTGAAAAAATGCCCTCTTTTTTATTCAATCGTATATTCCCCGCTACTCGAACAATTTCCTCCATTGAAATAGGCACCCATATAATATCTTGCTGTTCATTTAATTCAATCATCATAAACTTAATCGCTGCTACAATACTCATTTTTTCACGTTGATCATGTCCTATATCCTGTACTGCTCGTAATAACCATTCTCCGTTAAATGTGTTGAATGCCTTAATAACTTGGTTTAAGTTTTCTTTCGGGAAGGCAATTCCGTGTTTTATGAAGAATTCTTCAATCACGTTATAGTATTGTATTGATTTATTTGTCACTGTAATGGCATCATAATGATTCGATGAAGATAACTGGTCAGAATAATGCACAATCACTAAGTCTTCTGATGTTTCTTGGAAATATTCTAAATCAACCGCTGGATCAATGAAAACGAGCCAAATTGATTGATCATATAAATTCTTTAAAAAATCCTCATCATCTCTGTCAATATGTAAACAAAGCATTTCGTCTTTATGATAAGCATTTGTTCCTTTATTTCTACGGTTCGCACTTAGCTCATTAACTTTTGTAGCGAATCTAGTAAGTTGTGAGCGTTGCTCATTTGATCCACCTATACCAAATCCAATACGATAGCCTCCTTGTTCTGTACGTTTTGATGTTGGAGTGACATACAAACCGTCTAAATTCAGCGCATTCGGGGCTTGCTTTACATTTTGTGTTGAAACAGATTCTTTACTCAGCATTTTATAAAACTTTAAGTGACTATATTCAATTGGCTCACTAACTAATTTTTTTATAAAAACTAAATTTCTTTGAATAACTTGAAACACATCAATTGCATCAAAATTTGCCGTTTTACACTCAATGTCAAACTCTGTTTTAAGTTTTTCTGCCTCATCCATGGTATTAAATGATTCAAATGCTGTTAAATTATTTCCATCAGCGTAGTAGCCAACAATCTTAATACACGGTAACCCCTGTAATGATTTCCGGCGCTTTATTTCATGCTTAAACCACTGTACAACCCCTCGTAAAATTTCAATATCATTTTCTATATTAATAATATTGACTACAATTTCCGGCTCATTTGTTAATGAGAACAGATAATCATAATACTTAAAAAACTGCTTTAATTTCTCTTCCACGACTTGCGCAAGATATTTATTTGTCTCACCTATGGATACTTGAGTTTTCGGACGAAATTCATGCCATTCTGCTTGTAAGCTATTGGTGCTTGGCTTATAAACTTCATCTAATTCGTTTATTAAGTAAGGAATTGTATATGCCGCATTTAGTTTTGACAAGATGTGACGATTTACTTCACTACCTGCAAGTTCATTAGTTAACATTAATTGATAAACTACATTTAACGGAGAAAACGGTGTCATATATAGTACATCAAAGTCTTGTAATGTACCTAGGTATAAAATGTCACGCACTTCTTGAGACATATTTTCCGCTTCTTGAATGGAATCAATTGCTTCTATAAATGCTTCCACATACTCATTTGCTAGCACTGAAAGTTCCTCGTTATAAAAAGAGAAAGACGGGATTGTTTTGTTAACTTTAAAGTATTCTAAAAATGCGTAGTAACTCCCTGCTAAACGTTCAGGCATTGCAATTTCTTTTGCATGCAGTCCTAATAAATCCTTCTTTATAACATGCCAGCTCGCTTTCACCCACTGCTCTTCAATTTCATACAAATAGCGAAATTCTTTTTTTATTACTAACGGTTGGCCACCTATCATAATTCGCTGATTGAAACTTGTATAGTCAACATTTACTTTTTTAGACATCTTTCGCTGCCAAACTTGGAAGGCAGTCACAGGGAAAGAACTTAAACCTTCATCTTCAATTTCAATGATAAATTCTGCTTTTTCAATTTTTACTTTAAAAGCTAATTTAGATGTTTCTATATCTAATATATCTGGTGCAAATCGTAGCTTGAAACCCTCTTCAGGAATTTCAACTACTTCATCTTTATTTTGCAACTCAAATTCCACTTCCGGCTCTTCGCCAAATACTAAAAATTCGCTTTTAAGCTCTAGTATAAGATGCCCCTTTGTATTTAATGAAAAACTGTTCTCATGTGCTACTAAACTTCTCCTAGCAGCTGGTAGCACTAAGAACCTGAAGCTATAATCGCCTTTTGTCATATTCTCGTGCTTATAATCTGCTTTTACAAATGTTGAACCATCTTTTAGTTCAAGTAACACTTCAAGTGAATGCCCCATTGCTTTAGTGAACTTTTTAGATTTATCTTTGATATATTCTTGCTTTGTATTTGCCGTAAACGGTAGCTTAACTTTAAGTTGCTGTCCGGCCTTCGCTTCCGGGATAAAAATAACAAAATCATACGTGCGGATACGGGGTTCAATTTTCCAATATTCCTTCACTAAAACTTCCTTACCAGCACCTTCCACTCTCCAAATCTTTACTTCTTCTGGCTTATATGCAATCATTTTTAACGATTCAACTTTTTCCTTTGCTTTAATAATCTCTTCAAAGGTAAGCGAATCATCCTCTTTAAAAAGCTTTCTACCAATTGAGGAATCAAAATTTTCCTTTAATAAATCCTCACCATTTCCTAATTCACGAATACGTGTAATATCCTCGAATAGTGCTTGATTATCATTTAAACGCCTCTGAATTTTTCGTTCTTCATTTTTATATTCTCGAGAATTCCCCTCATATATATCACGTGTATTAATTAATATTTCCAACTGTGGATCTTGGAAAAAATTAATCATTTTAATGTCTTCAGTAGTCATTTCTTCTTGGTTCACCCAAGTCAATAATTCCTCAAAATCTAAAAACGAAACGTTTTGAATATAGTGTATATCATCTCTTTGCTCTAAATAGTTATACAGCATTTCCTTATTATGTTTGGGCAATTTACTATCAGTTATCATTGTTCGAATATTACCAACCATACTGGAACTATGTAGTGGGAACCCTTCCGCAGTTAAATTAACACTACCGCCGCGAATAGAATCCAGTTTCTTATTTGAAATCATTATAATTGAGGCATTTTTCCAATCACCTTGCTGTTCGCTCATCTTATTTCTTAATGTCACAATAAAATCCACATGTGTATTATCTAGTGTAGAAGCAATTACGAATTTGGCATCACCGTAATGTAATGCTATCGTCTTATATTCATTTGTGCCCTCAGGGCTTTCATACAAAAATACTGATGCCTCTTCTAACCTTTGTAATGCATCTACTACCCGCTTTATATACTCTTCAGAAGGTAATTCCATATAATAACGCCCAATTTCCTGATTTGACGCCTTATGCTTAAAAAACTTTCGAAGTTGTTCTGCAACTACTTTATAAAATGGACTTAACATATTGTGCATCCCCACTATCACTTTTTTTATCCAAATAATTTAATTTATCCAACAATTCTACTATTTCTAGTTTCGTATCATCATCAACAATAACACCTCGCTTATCAAATTCAATCCATAGCTGATTCAACTCAATACGCGGTTTACTTCCAACAGCAACAGCTGTTAATAATAATAATTGCTTCAAATTAAGCGCCAAAATTGTCCCTAATGACCCCCCATTTTTTCTATAAAACTTCGAAATAAAGGTGGTATAGGCTAATGCATAACGCGAGAAAATTTCCGCACTAATTTTACTACGAATTTTCTCAAACATATAGCGATATGCCTTATCGATATTCTGACCATTATATACTTCTAATTCATCTACCCCATGATAACGTTTAAATACTTCATTAACCCATTTATATAACGATTCTATGTATTCTATTTCTGCATCTTCCCCTGCTTCAGACAGTATTTTTTTATAATCATGGTAGTAAAGGTTTTCATCTGTTGTAAATGTGTTTAAAGCTAAAATATTAAGTAAATGCTCATGTGTATAGAAGTTCAAAATCTGATCTCTCACACGTAAAAAACCTTCCTTATAACCAAGCCTCCATTTTGAGGCCCTTTCCTGATTCATTAAAAATGGTAAACTATGTAGCTTTATTTCATCGAAATCACTAAACTTGTTTACTTGGAAAATAATTTGAGTCATCGCTATAAAGGTATAGTGAATAAATAAATCATCAATATGCTCAATCAAAAAACCTGGATTTTTGACTAAAGCTTTTATATCCTCTAAAAATGTTTCCTGATACTGTTTAAATAATACACGGAACGGTAGTTTTAAAGAGTTTTGCATCTTGGGAATTTCAAAATTCAAAATGTCATACATTAATCCCTCAGGTTGTAGTTCACTTAAAATATTTTGAATTTCATCGTGTTGATCGCGAATATAAATATCATAGAAAAACTGAATAATTTGCATTTGCCCTTTATATTCTGCTTTTTCCTCAGGTAATGCAATATACTTCATATTTTGAAAAGAACCCACATTATTCGCATCAACATTTCCTAATTCGTATGTTAAAAACTCTTCAAACATCGCTTTCGTTTCGTCAGAGTCATAATCCCCCGCATCCAAAATGCTATTAAAAAAGTTATCAGCTGTTGTAAACTCTAATGCTTCATTATCCACTAGACGTAATAATGCTGCTGTTACCGCTGAAAAACCATCTTTATAGCCTGCTCGATCACCCGTTCGTGAAGGTAATGGTAAAACCCGAACGTATTTTTTTCGTTCAAAGCTATATTTATCATTTTTATCTGTTACAAACTTTTGGATCCTCTCAAAATCTAATGTATATGTCATTATCTTACCTTCTCCACTTCAAATTTTACTGAACCAAAGCTAGGTTTTGTTATCAAATACTTTGACTTATCAGCACTTCTCACGATCATAACTTCGTCACTATCTTTTTCCACCATACTTAATAGCTGTTTATAAAAATCTTCAAATTGAATTGCTACATTCATTTCATTTTTATTTGGGCGATAGCCACCTTTTACTTTTAATAACAACTCATACAACCTTAAATCTAAGTTAAATATTGATTTGCAAAAGCCCAAGGTTATATAGTTATCAAATTGTAAAATCACTTCACTTGATGCCTGTTTACCAAATGATTCTCCCACATCCTCCCTTAATTTCAACTGGAATGCCAAGCGATGTGGTCGACTTAAATCATTCGATACAAAATAATAATTCGGTTGCGGCGATCCTTTCCATTTAATAAACGCTTCTTTCACAATAGTAAATAATTCTCCCATTAATTTTTTATCCCCTACATGGAAGCAGTATAGATACTTAGCAAAATCATGGAATGTTTCATATACAGTAGGTTCTGTTAAATCCTTCATTCGAATAATGAATTTAGATAGCTCTTGTAATTGATTCTTTTCAATCGCCTGCTTATATACATTTCGATAAATATTAGACTGCCAATCTACTTCACATTCATTGAAAATATTTTGAATAAATACTTGTTTTTCCGATAGCACATGTAAATTAGAAATTAACTCATCAGTTTCTTTTACACGTATGTGTAATGGATCTATTGTATAAATTTTTTCAAGTAACGGTGAACGATCAGGGTGATTAAATAAAAGATTTGGCAATGTATGCTCAATGCTAAATCCCGTTTTATTTTGATCTATTTCTAACTCCGATGGCACAATTACTGTAAAAATGAAGTTATAGAATGCTCGAGTAGATAGCATAATTTTATCTCGCAAAATTACATGATACACCTTCTCTAGTACACGGACACGAATTGTTTCATTTTGTAAAAGTTGATAGTTCGCATGTGCAATTGTCAAAACACCCGCCTCGATATCCTGCTTCCATGCCTTATAAATTGGATTATCGCTATTATCTTGTACAATCTTTGTGAAAATTGATTCTAGAAAAGGAGATTTCGGTCCATCAGATGTTAATGTAAAAACTCGTTCGTTTGCAAAATTGTATAGTTGAAACTTTTTATCGGGATTGCTATCAGTGAATAATGAATTTTCATTAAAAACACCATTATCATCAATAAATTGTCTTAGCTGTACAAATTGCCCTTTTTCCATTTGAGAAACATAAAAATTATGCATTACCCCAAGATTAATTGCTATAATTGTATGCTGAGTTGGGGTATGCCCATCATTAAATCCTTGTAAAACCTTCTCTAATGTTTCAATAGAAGATTCATTCGGACTGTATGATTCCGTCGCATCATTATGTACAAAAACATTTAAAAATAGAGACGAGTATGCTGACTTCAAATATGAAAGCAAATGTGACTTCCCATCACCAACAGACCCGCATAGTAAAATTAACTGTTTTTCATCCTGCTTCTCGAGACGCTTTAATGCTTCAACGATTTTATCTTCAATCGTACGCTTCGTATGCATATATTTAGTGAAAGATGAAAATGTATTTGTATGGATAACTGTCTCTTTTGATGAACTCTGTAACATTTTTATCTGATTTAAAAACTTTGATTCTGAATTTGGAACTATATTATTCATTACATCCCCCTTAGTTTCACTTATTATTATTTTACCATTGCCTGTTCATTAAATAGCAGCGAATAACAATTCAATTATTGAATTATTTATCAAAAAATGATTTTACATAAACTATTTTACTTCTGTAATTTATCTTATTAAAAAACATGTTCGGATTGTAAATCCCCATTATTAATAGCTTAAATATGTAGCGATAATTTAATCACTTCCTACATTTACAAATATTTGAATCCGTTTTTCAATTATGTTATC
>NZ_JBALMG010000084.1:41622-53675 GCF_036963225.1 Bacillus sp. JJ783
TCTTTACTCTACTTTTATTAACGTACCTGGTTACAACATCTTAGATTCATTCACCCTTTTAATATACTGCATTATTCAAAAACAAGTATTTTCTACTAACAAAGTAGTAATACTTTCTTTTCATCTCTTTAAAACAACCAGCTAAACCAAAATAAAAATCAATTAAAATAATATAAGTTTTAGAAATTCAAAATACCTCTTTCTGTCTTACTAACAGATAAGTTAAGGGTTCATTACACCACTGTATATTTTTAAAACCACTACAAAGACCTTATACCTGTATTTTCCCTTTAAAGGTATTCACCTTATAAAACTTATTTACCAAAACAGCAACGCCTACTTCAACGTTGCTGTCCTTCTTTCAAAATATGTATGAAGACGATACTCACATATCTCTTTCGTCCATTCAAATAAAAGTTCTTCGTCTTCTTTTCGAACATCCATATTTAGAGAAAATAAGTTTTCATCAAATGATAGTAAACCTTTCGAGCTACCGCTCCACTTTGTCATTGGCATCGTAGCAATTAATTTACTAACTTTTTCTTCATCATAATCCCACATACGCTGTGCTTGCTTATCACTAAAATCAATTCGCTTACGGTATTCTTTTTCCATTAAGAACTGATGGAAAAATGGTGCAACTTCTCCTGGTGAAATAGGATGGTACCATCTCGCTTTCCCACGTTGTAACATCGCTAACAGTAACAGCATTTTATAACTTTTTGCCATTCCTGTCTTTTCAACTTCTTGTAACCACGCTTCATAATGTAAAAATACTGCTTTTTCCTTTTCTGTTAGTTCATCAATCCATGCCAAAAAGCCAACATACGATTTAAACTCTTGGCGATATTCTTTACTTTCTTCTGTACCAAGCTTATGTAATTCTAAATATGTCATTCTACGTCCAAGATCCATTTTTACAGTTTGATAGCTATGCTGCAATTTTTCTTTTCTCTTCATTTTCTTTTGCATCAATTCATCTAATAACTGCTTTGCTTCCAATTCAAACTCTACTGTACATCCAGCTGGCAATATGTTTTGTGTGCCGTTTCCTCTTGTCTTTCCATCATCAACTCGAAGCATTTGCATTTTTATATCTGCATTTCGGTAATTAGCAATTAAATCGATTACAATGCAAGACTCTTTTTGTTCATGTAATCGTAATCCACGACCAATTTGCTGTGTAAAAATCGTTAATGATTCTGTCGGACGCACAAATAAAAGTGTATCAACAGATGGAATATCAACACCTTCATTAAATAAATCTACTGTGAAAATAGCATCTAATTCGTTACTATCCAGCTGTTTAATTGCATCTTCCCTCAAAATATGTTTTGTTTCCGAATGAAGTGAGATTGTATTATATCCATTCTCATTAAAATATGTAGACAAAAAGACCGCTTGCCTAATACTTGAACAGAAGACAATCGTTCTCGTTTTCTTATATTTCTTCCAAGCCTCTAAAATATTTAAGGCTAGTTCCTCTCTTAACTGAACTTGTGCAAGCTCCTCACGATCATACTTATTACCTATCCAACGTATTTGCGAATAATCAGTCTCATCATGTACTCCATAATAATGAAACGGAGATAACCACCCACGTTGAATCGCCTCCATAAAATCAATACGGTATGCAACATTTCCATCACAAATTGAATAAATATCTCGAAAGTCATTACGATCTGGTGTTGCCGTTATTCCCAATAAAAAATTAGGTTTAAAATAATCTAGCACTCTTTGATAACTATTTGCTGCCGCATGGTGGAACTCGTCCACAATGATAAGGTCAAAATCATTAGGAGAGAAGTTTTCTAAATGGCGCTTTCTACTCAACGTTTGAATAGATGCAAAAACAACATCCTTCTCGCCCTCTTTTTTCTTTCCATTATAAATTCCCGTAGTCTTATTATCGATTACACGCAGAAAAGACCTTTCTGCCTGATTTAATATTTCTTCTAAATGTGCAATAAATAGAACTCGTTTAAAACGTCCCGCAAAGAAAGCTGCTAAATACGTTTTGCCAAGCCCTGTCGCCATAACAACCATCGCTTTATTGTATCCTTCTTCTAGTACATTCTCTAATTGTTCTAACGCAGGGATTTGTGCAAAGCGTGGCGCAATCTTAGTTTCATATACAGCAGATTCCTCTAATTCAACTTCTACTCCTGAGCTCACAGTATAATCCTCTTGTCCCGACGGCATCATCATTTCAATCTCTTCTTGCTTTGTCCAAGTTCGGATCAAATTCGAATGAGTTGTATGAAATTCTTCGTACTCTTTACGATATTGTTTAATTGTTTCTACATTAATAGACTGAGTTGCTTCATTCATATGAATATGTAAAAATTGATCAATCGCCTCTGAAAAAGCTTCCTCTCCAACACTCTCTTTTACAAGCAAACTCCACTCCACACCACTTGTTAATGCAGAACGAGACATATTAGAAGAACCAACAATCATAACCCCATCGCTCTCACGCTCAAATACATAAGCCTTCGGATGAAATGATTTCCCCGCACTCTTCCATAATCGAATCTCAATGTCAGGATGAATTTGATACAATTTCTCTAAAGCATCTGGCTGTGTAATATACAAATAATCTCCTGTACAAATCTTAATATCCACATTTTTTTCCGCTGCTTTCCTCAAGAGAGGAGCTAACACATCTACCCCCGATTTCATAACAAACGAAGTTAAAATGTAAATTGATTTTGCATCATCCATATATCGCTCTAACTTATGGATCAAATTATTCGTAACAAGCTGAACATTAGTCATCATGTACCTCAACTAAAAAGATTCTCTCCTGAAAACCACCGCGTTTTTCTGCTTTTTGTTTACGCACTTTCTCAACATCTTCTAACGTCACACCTTCATATTGAGCTAATGCATTCACTAACTCTAACAAGTCCGCTAATTCCTCTACTTTATGCTCTTTACTTTCGGCTTCTAAATACTCAGTTAGCTCCTCTTGTGTTTTTTTGCTCACTTCTTCTATATATTCTTTTTCATCTAGTATTCTAGTTGTAAATGTTTTCCCGTTATTCTCGATAATTTCTGGTATGCGATCTCTTACTAATTTGTTGTAGATTGGCATTTTAATTCCTCCAGGATTAGGGTTTTAATTCTCTAATTATACCATATAAGATTTAGTGCTTTTCTTTCTGTTTGCATGCGATAGCTGCTTAAACAATACATTTTAATCCAATAAATAAGGCCATATCAAAAGCATACTCCTATGCCATTTTGATACAGCCTTATCTTATCCACTAATACTACTATCCCTTTAATCATTTTTGAGCTATACAAGCATTAAAAATTTAATCTACCTACAAAACATTACCATCCTTTAAATAATCATAGAGCTTATTATCAACTGATTTCTCCATAATCATATTCATCGTAACAACAGGTAGTTCTTTTCCATTTTTATCTTGCATTTCAGTTTGTTCTACACTTGCTTTATCAGGTCTCGCTTTTCCTAAATAGTAAAAGTCGGTTCCCTCGTCATCATCTTTTTTCACAAAAATATGGACATCAATATTATTTTGTTTAGCATCAATAATTGTTTGAACTTCCTTTGACTTTAATGTTCTGTTACTTCTTGTATACCATTTAAGAACATCTTGATTAAGGAATTCATCACCGTAGTCCACACTGGATTCTACCTCATCATTTTTATGGTATGTGATAAATATTGGACAAGTATAGTGTTTGGTCTTATAACCATACATAGTTGAGCTCTCATCACTATGCCAATTTAAAAGTTTACACACATCTTTTCTTGAGTATTTTTTATATACAGTAAGGTTACTATCACACTCATAGTTTTTGCTCTTTTCTTTCGCACTTTTAATAACGTCCATAACCATATACTTAAAGTATTCATTTTGTTCTAAACTTTTTCGAATAGAATCATTAAATATAAATGTCTTCTCATCCTGCAACGTGAGAATTGGCTTTTCCCCATATTTTTTTTGGTTGTTTTGTGAGAAAAACTCTAACTCAAAAATTCGTTGCACAGAAGTAATCGTATCATCATCTTTTAAGCAATTAGATTTTTCAAGTTGTTTTACATACTCATCTTTATCAACTTTTTCTTGCTTTAATAGTAAGTCTAACAAGACGATTTCGTTTTTACGTTTTCCATTTAATACTTCCAATGAAAACATTGTTAAAACTTTATTTTCGTACTCTGTTAATGCAGGGACATCTTCTTTCATTTTCAATAGAAACTGATAATAGTTCGAATATCCTTCCACAAGTACAACTGGATCAATAGAATGGTTTACTATAAAGTCATATAGATATGGAATTCTTCCTATTCTATTTTTCAACTCAGCAAAAGCTTCCTTTAATACTTTCATTGCTGTTAAATTACTATCGTTAATTGCTTTAAAGATCTGCTTTTTCGCTATCTCTTCAAAATTAACTGTTGAAATACCTTTAATATAACTCGTGTCATTTGTATACCTACGTATATTATCTTTATTTTGTGATTTATCTCCGGAAAGGGCAATCGGAATTAAATAGTTGTTTTTATAGTTTCCAATAAAATCAATGATCGTAACAAAATCTTTCGAATCGTGTTTTCGAAGTCCACGCCCCAGCTGCTGTATAAAGATAATACTTGATTGAGTTTGTCTTAACATAACAACTTGATTCACACTCGGAATATCAATTCCTTCATTAAATATATCTACCGTTAAAATATAATCAAGTATGCCATTTTCTAATTGGTTCACACGTAGTTCTCTTTCCTGTTGGGAATGATCGCCGGTTAATGCAAATGTACGAAAACCTCTATTATTTAAGGCATGTGATAATTGTTCTGCCTCATCTTTTCGGCTGCAAAACATTAGTCCAGTTACTTTCTCACCGGAAAAACCGTAATATTTTACTTTTTCAACTATATGATCCACCCGTTCTTCCGTAACAAGTTTAGATAAAACCGTAGTGTCATCTATCTTTTCACCATTATATTCAAAATCAGTTACTCCAAAATAATGAAAAGGACAAAGCATATCTTCTTCAAGTGCTTCTTGCAAACGAATTTCATAAGCAATATTGTAATCAAATAGCTCATAAATATTAAAATTGTCTGTACGTTCAGGTGTAGCCGTCATTCCCATTAAAAATTTTGGTTTAAAATAATCAATAACCCTATGATAAGAACTAGCACCGGCTTTATGAACTTCATCTATTAAAATATAATCGAATAGCCCAGGATCAAATTGATGTAAATTTTCCTCTTTTGAAATGGTTTGGATCGTCGCAAATAAATATTTAGCATTTATTTGTTTATTTGATCCTGATAAAATTCCAAAGTCCTCATCTATCCCACCAAGAACTTTTTGAAAATCTGATTTCGCTTTATTTAATATTTGCTCTCTATGAACAATAAATAACATCCGTTTAGGTGCAAAGTTTCTGACATCAAATGCTGACAGATATGTCTTCCCTGTTCCTGTTGCGGAAATAACTAACCCTTTTTCTTTTCCAGCTTCTCGAATAGCTTGTATTTCTTGTAACGCAGCTTGTTGCATTTTATTTGGAGTAATTTTCAAAGCTTCTTCAATTGAATTATGATATTGACCAGGTAATTCTATAACTCGATCTAGTAACTTATTTTCTGCAACTTGTTCATATATTGTTTCGTAATTTCCAATTAACTCTTCAGTTAATATTTGAGAATGCTCCCAAACTTCTTCAAATTGATTTTTAAAATGCTGTACAATCTCTCCATCTTCATGCGATGTTAACTTAACGTTCCATTCATAGTTTACCTTCAAAGCATGTGCAGTCAGATTTGAACTACCGACAATTAATGAACAATGTGTTTTGTTATCAAATATGTATCCCTTTGAATGAAAACCAGATAAATTTGTTAATCTCACTTCTACATTTTCAAGTTTCATTAGCTCTCTAAACACTTTTGGTGTATTAAAATTTAAGAATGTAGATGTTAATATACGTCCTTTAACCCCTTTTTGTTTAAGATCAAGGAAATGTGATTTTAAAGTCGCTAGCCCACTTTCCGTAATAAAAGCTACTGAGAAAATAAAGGATGTACTATTTTCTAGCTCCTCCAACAATGAGCTTAAAACATTTTCATTTTTTTTCGTATTGTTTACTAATAATTTCGGCTTATATATTCCGGGATGATTATGTTTTTGATCAATAAACCCTTTATATAAAGACCCCTCTAATTTTTGAATAAAATTCTCCATATGATCACCATTTATGACAATTTTTTATATTAATTGTATTACTCACTGATTTAAAGTGCAAATTTATTACAATATAAAAAACTATCCGCATAAAACGAATAGTTTTTTTAAAATTACTTTACAATCGATTCTTTTGATAATTTCTCAATAGTTGGGATATCCGCAGGTGCCCACTCTAAAGCTGCTAGTTCATTTGGATGTAACCATTTAATTGCTACGTGCTCAGTTAAAACCGGACTTCCTTCAACAAGTTTACAATAAAAAGTTTTCAAATGAACAATACCAAAATCATACTCATAGGCTGTATAATCAATTTGTTCACCAATCTGCACGCTACAATGCATTTCTTCATCAATTTCACGCTTTAACGCCTCTTGAGGTGTTTCTCCCTCTTCTATTTTCCCACCTGGAAATTCCCACATAAGAGGTAGCGATTTAGATGGTCCTCTTTGCGCACATAAAATTTTCTCATCTTGAACAATTACTGCTCCAACAACATAAATATTTTTTTTCATAATGTCCTCCTTAAATCTCACAGAAACTCTATAATCTACGTTTCCATACCTTATAGACTGAAAAATGCCTTTTATATCTTTTAACGACTAATATATTTTTAATCAGTAAGATAGATTTTATCTATTCCTATCTAGTACCTTTAATGTAATTAGCCTAACACTCTTTTATATTATATAGAAGTAACTACAAAAATAAAGCATGATTGAACACTTGCCTCTTAAACCTCTTTTTTCACCATCTCCTCGTACCTAAAATCACATTCCTCCAAAAACCCCCTCGTCTCCCCACTATCCTTATAAAACCCCTCCCAACCACTCTCTCTCAAAATCCCCTTCCAACTATCACTCTCAACCATCTTCTTAATAATACTATCCCAATAAGCAACCTCTTCCTCCGTCATATCTTTCGGTCCCATAATCCCTTTCCAGTGCTGGAAGACAACGTCGATTCCTTGTTCTTTCCACGTTGGAATTTCAGGTAGTCGGTCTAGCCGTTTTTCTGAGGATACAGCTAGTATTTTTATTTTGCCGGCTTTGTATTGTTTTTCGGCTTCGGATAGGGTCATTGTTGCGGCGCCTATTTGTTTGTTCGTTAGGGCGTTTATGATTTTTTCTTTGTTTTCGTAGACGAAGAATTCCAGTTCAGCAGGGTTTATACCGAATGCTTTGCTTACTTGTACGAATGATAGGTGATCGTCGTTTCCTAGGCCGGGGGCTACGCCGATTTTGAAGTTTTTCTTGTCTTGTTTTAGTTGTTCCATTAGTTCGTTTGCGTTGTCTATGTTTGAGTCTTTTGAGACGACAACGACTTCCCAGTCTGACGCGAGTGTTGCGAGCGGTGTGAAGTCTTTATATGTAAGTTTACTGTGACCTAGTAGGTTGTTCGTTATGAGTAAGCTTGAGTTAATCGCAAGTACGTGACCGCCTTTTTGTTTCGTATATTTCCATCCGACATCACCACTACCGCCTACTTTGTTTGTGACAGTGATTGGTTTTGTGAAGATTTTTTCTTCTGTTAGCGTTTTTTGCATCGCTCGCGCTGTTAAGTCCCAACCTGCTCCTTGAACGTTCGGCGCAACGATTTCTACTTTGTCTATGTTTACTGTATTCGTTTGAGGTTTTTCCGACGAACAACCAGCTATTACTCCTGTCATGAGCAATATACATAGTAATAATCGTTTTTTCATAACCCTCGTCCTATTCGATATTTTCTTTCTGGTCGCCCGATAATGCCGTATGTGTACTCTACTGTGCATTCGTTTGTCGCTACTAAGTATTCTAAATATCTTCTTGCGGTTGTTCTGGAGGCCCCCATTTGTTCTCCCATTTCTTCTATTGTAATGCCCTCTTCGAATCCTTTTATAATGTCTTTCACTTTTTGTAGTGTTAACGGATCTACACCTGTCGGTAAGTTTTTCATGTCTTGTATTTGCGAAGTGCCGAAAAAATTATCGATTAGTGCTTGATTTACTTCATTGTTACTATGTAACAGTTGCTTCTTTCTTTTATAGTCTTCAATTGTTCGAACAAATTTATCTAACGTGACCGGTTTTATAAGGTAGTTGCTTACGCCGTTTCGAATTGCCTTTTCTAACATATGGTTTTCATTCGCCGCTGTAACCATAATTACGTCAACTTTCGGAAAATCAGCGTGGATTTTCGGCAACAAGTCTGTACCGATTCCATCTGGTAAATAATTATCTAATAGAAGTAAATCGACTTCTTCTCTTTGTAATAGTCCCATCGTTTCTTTTGCGTTTAAAGTTTTTCCGATAACTTTTACATCCTTTATTTTTGATAAAAACTCCTCCTGAATTTGCGCTACACGGAAATCATCTTCTGCAATTGCGACCTTCAACATATGCCCATCCCCCTGTTTGTCATTTACTTTCTCTCAATGTTTTCGGAAGGTAAATTGTAAAAATAGCTCCCCCATTTTTCTCGTTTTGAATTTCAATTGTTCCTTCTAGTAGATCTACCATTTCTTTCACGTTTGCTAGCCCGTAACCACGATCGTTTCCTTTCGTTGAAAATCCTTTTTGAAAAATGGTACTTATTTTTTCTGCTGGTACTCCTATCCCGCTATCTATCACTTCAAATACAATATCGTGCCCAATATCCGTAACAAAGAAAGAAACATTCTTTTCCTCTTGCCCACTCACCGCATCAAATGCATTGTCGATTATGTTTCCAAGTATCGTAATAAGGTGCGAAACTTTTATATGATCTGGTAACGGTTGAAGCGCACTATCTCCTTCAATATGAAAATCAATTTTCTTTTCAGACGCTGTTCCAAGTTTTCCTAATAAAATAGCTTGTACTTTCGCATCGTGAATTTGATGGAATAAAATATGGTTTTGGCTTTGATGAATATTAGATTCTTGCTGGATAAATTCAATTGCTTCTCTGTAGTGCCCTAACTGCAATAAACCAGATAACACGAAAAGCTTATTTGTAAATTCATGTGTTTGAGCACGTAAATCCTCGGAATACTTTCTTACCTCAGATATTGTGTTAACTAAGTTTTGCAGTTCTGTTTTATCTCTAAAACTACATACAACACCTACCGTACTGTTATTTTCGAGTATTGGTGTCATGTTTAAAATGAATACTTTATCTTGAAACGCTATTTCTTGATCATTTTCTAGCACTCTTTCCATATGAAAATCAGGCAAAACTTTTGAAATGTGCTGCTGCATATAATCACCATTTACATACAGCATTTCTTCTGCCGAAGTGTTCATCATCGTAATAAAACCATTTTGATCAATGGCTATAATACCTTCTTTTATAGATAGTAGTATCGCGCTTCGTTCCCGGTATAGCGCTGCGATTTCATTCGGCTCTAAACCGAGTGTATCTTTACGAATACTACGTGCTAAAAGAATACCGCCAATGATTCCAACTAGTAATACCGCTAAAGAAAAGAGTATGATTTCTTTCGTTCTGCTCAATATGTTAGATTCAATACCTTTTATTAAAAACTCTACTGTCACAACGCCTACGACTTGATCATAGTCTCCGTTATGAATAATAATAGGTGCTTTCGCCATTAAAGCCGGGCCACTTGCACCATTTCCTTCGAGCGTATAATAGCCACCAAAAGTGAGTGCTTCATAGTTATATGGATTATTACTCTTTGTACCAATCAACTCCGAATTAGAATGTGAATACATAACCCCATAGCGATCTTCTATAATGACATAATCTGCACCAGCTTGCTCACGAACTTGTTCCGCAATGGATTGAATGATACTTTTATGCTCGTTATATTGAAAAGCCTCTTTTATAGCTGGCATAAAAGAAAGTGACTTCGCCGTTTGCAGAGCTAATTGCTCCACTTGACGTTTCGTATCAACAGACTGAATGTAAACAAATATCCCCGCTAACAGAAGAACGACAAATAAAATTAACGTAATAATTAAGCCTAGTATTTTCGTTTGTAATGACACTTTGCGTGATTTCTTCATACTCCATATCCTTTGATAAAATATTCAAAACTATCAATCTCCTTTTTCTATTATTATGACAAAACTGAAAATGAATCAACTATAAAAACCTCCATGTACATAAAGTACAAAAAGAATAAAATTGTCATAATATTGAGATTTCAATTCAAGGACAGTACAATTCAACTATATTGAACGCGCTTTCATAATTATCATTTTATTTATAAGCAAGAGGAGGAATTATTATGGCTCAAGCAAAATCTAACCGAGTCGCCGGCAATATCTTCAAAGGTTCTGTCGGCAATTTAATTGAATGGTATGACTGGTACGTTTACTCTGCTTTCGCTGTTTACTTCTCAGCAGAGTTCTTTCCTAAAGGAGATCCAACGAGTCAATTACTGAACACAGCCGCTATTTTCGCAGTTGGGTTTTTAATGCGCCCTATTGGAAGTTTGCTAATGGGACGTTATGCAGATCGGCACGGACGCCGGGCAGCATTAACGCTTTCGATTACGGTTATGGCCGGTGGTTCTTTAATTATTGCCTGTACACCGAGTTACGAAAGTATCGGTATTATGGCACCAATTATTTTAGTTCTTGCCCGTTTACTCCAAGGATTATCACTTGGCGGAGAGTACGGAACTTCCGCAACGTATTTATCTGAAATGGCTAGTAGTGGTCGCCGTGGTTTTTATTCAAGTTTTCAATATGTAACGCTCGTTGCTGGACAGATGGTTGCGTTAGGCGTTCAAATTGTTCTTCAGCAATTACTAAGCGAACCAGATATGAAAGCTTGGGGATGGCGTATTCCATTCATTATTGGTGCGATGGGAGCAGTAGCTGTATTATGGCTTCGACGTACAATGGATGAATCAGAGCAGTTCTCAAATATGGAATCGAAAAACCGCGAAAGCGCAGGAACCGTTCGCGCTCTTATGAAACACCCGAAAGCAGTATTAACAGTAGTTGGCCTAACACTAGGAGGCACTGTTGCATTTTATACGTACACAACATATTTACAAAAGTTCATGGTAAACACAGTTGGTCTTCCGAAAGAAGTTGTAAGTTGGATTAACTTTGTCGCACTACTTATATTCGTCGTACTTCAGCCGATTGCGGGGCTATTATCCGATAAAATTGGACGCCGCCCACTCTTAATGGCTTTCGGTATTCTCGGAACGTTACTAACAGCACCGATCTTCTTCTTTATGGAAAAAACGACAGAACCAATCGTAGCATTTTTACTCATGATGGTCGGCCTTATTATCGTTACTGGTTACACTTCCATTAACGCAATTGTAAAAGCAGAACTCTTCCCAACTGAAATTCGCGCACTAGGCGTAGGTTTACCTTATGCACTAACCGTTGCGATATTCGGCGGAACAGCGGAATTTATCGCATTATGGCTAAAGAGTATCGGAATGGAATCACTATTCTATTTCTACGTAGCTGGATGTATCGCGATAAGCTTTATTACGTATTGGCGTATGGATGAGTCATCGAAGACTTCGCAGATTGAGGCGGAGCTTGGTGGTGGGGATAGTTTAGTTAATAATAAATCTAGTTAAAATTACGTATTCTATGTTCTTCGTTTACCTGAACTCGATGAATCTCTTTCTTGGCAGGGTAAAGATGTTGTTGGTGCTTTAGAGGTAAGATTAGGATTTACCATTGATGTAAAGGTAACTGTGAATGGAGCGCCACAATACAAAGTACATAACAGCAAGGATAAAAGATACTATGTATCAGCAATTGAAGCCTATTTGTATGTAAAGTAAGAGGTACAAAAGGGCATCCACTTAAATGATACTTTTTAATTTAAATCAACAAAAGAGACCGCAAATGATATTATCCCCTTT
>NZ_JBALMG010000085.1:0-229 GCF_036963225.1 Bacillus sp. JJ783
AAAAGATCCAAGCACAGATTCAAAAGTTCCACCAACTAAAGAAAATACTAAGACATCAGTATGGCTTCCTAACACAGGTGGAACATCAATGGAGATGATTTCATATATTGTAGGAATGTTGTTGGTAGCTTTAGGTGGATTCGTATTTGTTCGTCAACGAATGAGATAAAAAGACTGGTTATGTTGGTTTGAATTATAGCTTGATCAAAGTATTGCTACAAATATTGAT
>NZ_JBALMG010000085.1:296-627 GCF_036963225.1 Bacillus sp. JJ783
ATTTTGGATTCCTTAAGTTTTTATAAAAAAGATTAATCATCTTATTAAGGTGATTAATCTTCGGTTTACTTCAAAATCAATTGTGTTTTTTGTGTTTACTTTCATTCAATACACCATCAGCTAGAAATTTAATACTCGCTCCTATACTTAAAGCAACTATTACTCCTCCTATTTTAGTCTGATAGAAATTAAATATAAATAATACAACAGAAAGTACAATACTTAAGATAGCACTCATATAATATTTATTCACAGACTAGCTCCTTTTATTGTAATTTTGATAGAGTTGTATTATTGCCCTGTTGGTTTTTAAATTTGTTTTTCTCCTGCA
>NZ_JBALMG010000085.1:757-8235 GCF_036963225.1 Bacillus sp. JJ783
AAGATTATTAGAAAGTTTATACCTCCCAAGAAGTCCCTACTTCAAACAGTTCGTAAAGCTGCTAAATGGCGAGAGTACAATATGAGATTTTCTTAACATAAACAGATAACCCTTTAGATAATTAAATCTAAAGGGGAAAATTTAATAAATTATATAACTGTACCTCATGGTTCTAGGATGTACCTAAGAAGATGAATAAGAGTTTTCTTTTTCGAGAGTAGATATAGGAAGATTTATATTAACTGTTGTTCCTTTTCCTACTTCACTTTCAATAAGTATCTTTCCTTGGTGCTTTTCAATAATTTTATAACAAATCATTAATCCTAAACCGATACCATTTTCTTTGATACTATAAAATGGTTCCCCTAGATAAGGTAAACGTTCTTTTTCAATTCCACAGCCGTAATCGGTAAATTGAATGTTTACCTGTTTTTTATCAGGTGCATATTCGATTTGAATCAAGATTTCCCCTCCCATTGGTGTTGCTTCAATCGCATTTTTTAAGACATTTATAAAAGCTTGCTTTAATTGATTCCCTTCACAAAGTATGAATGAAGTATCAGATGTAAACTCAGTTGTAATTTGTATGCAATTCATTATCGCTTGAGGTTCAAGTAACATTACAATTTGTTTCATTAATACATTCAGGTCATTCGTTTTAATTTCTAATGCCTCAGGTTTTGCTAATGTCATAAATTCATTAGTAATACTATCTATACGTTCAACCTCTGCTAACACTATATCTATATAATGCTCAGTGTTCTTATTTTCCATTGATTTTAATAACTGCATGAATCCTTTCATTGCTGTTAAAGGATTTTTAATTTCATGAGCAATTGCAGTGGATAATTGACCTACTACAGCAAGTTTCTCTGATTTTCGTAATAATTCCTCTGTTTTTAACCGTTCTGTGATATCTCGAGAGATACTCAAGAAAACATTTTTGCCATTCAAGTTAAAAACACGGACACCAAACTCAGTTGTTATTGTTCTTCCTGTCGGAAAAACAAATTCATCTTGCAAAGTGAAAGAAGTTTGCCCTTCTCTAATTTTTTCTATCACTCTTTTGATTATCGGAGAATCTGGCGGAACGTTACTAGGAAATGGCATCGAAAGAAGCTCTTCTCTACTATATCCAAATCTTTTACACGCAACAGGATTTACCTCAATAAATCGAGCTGGAAGTTGATCCTCATTTAGCTCTACTACATATACTGCGTCAGTTGCTTGTTCGATGAGCGCACGGTATTTCATTTCACTGTCTCTTAATTGTTGATGTAATTGACGGCGTTCTCTTTCTGCTTGTTTCCTTTCAGAAATGTCTCTACAAATTCCTGATAAAGCAATTATATTGCCCCTTAAATCTAGAATTGGTGAAATTGTCAAGCTTACATCAATGAGCGTGTTGTCTTTTCGTTGTCTAACTGTTTCTACTCTATTTATAACAAGGTCTTTTGTATTAATATTTTCAATGTTTTTGATAGTTTCTAAGGTTTGATTCATTAAAAAATCAGGTACGCAAGGTAATTTTTTTCCCAAGCTTTCTTTTTCTGACCAACCAAATATCTTCTCATAAGCTTTATTCGCTTGTATCATATGTCCATCTAAATCAAATATAGTGATAGCATCTACGTTATGATTTACAAATGACTCCAGACGTTCTTTCGTCACCTTTAGTTCATCTTCCGCATTTTTTCTTTTCGTTATATCAACCGTAGAACCAACCACCTCAACCACTGTTCCCTTTCTTTTAACAGGCCTAAGAGAGAAAAGGATAATAGTCTCATCAGTTGGCCATGGCAGTTCGAAATTGACTTCTTCACCATCCCATGCCTCTTGATAATATTTTAGTAGTCGAGGAAGTAAATGAAATGGAACAATGGAAGAATCAATGGTCAGTAAACTTTTTCCTACCACTTGTTCGGAGTGAAACCCATGGTGATAAAATAACTGCCCATCACATAAAGTGTGGATAAAATCCCCATTTTCTTTTTTAAATTTAAAAATACCTCCTTGCAATTCATGTACGGTATCCCTTAATACTTGCTTTGATTCTAGTAAAGTTTCATTCGCTTTAGCTAGGTCTTGTGTTAAGTTATATAAATTTTGATAGGATTCCATAAGAAAAACACCAATTAAGAGTCCGCAAGATATAAATAATGTACCTTGGATGTCAAGAAGTATAAGTGAGATAGAAGGAAAAAAGAATCCAAATACCCAATGAATTATGGCTAGATAAACAGCTAGATAAAGAAAGACGCTTTTAAAGGGATGGGTATTTTTGAGATATGTTTTGAATATAGTATATATAGTAGCAATTCCTAAAGCAGCTATCAAAGCTGGTCCCCAATCACCACCAAGGTAGAAAATACGCATAAATAAAATAAAAATTAATGTAATCCAGCCAGCTGTACGACCAAAATAAATAAACGAAATAATAAGAGGAACGGCTCGCAAGTCATAAAACAATCCCATGTGCTTAAAATTAAAAATCATCAAAATAGCAGCTATGATACCTGAATATGTGCCCCAAAATAAATGGATAAATTTGTAATCCATTTTCCTTATAAATACTTGAATAAAAATAGCTGAACTAGCTAGGAAAGAAAAAATAGATAGATTAATGAAGAATCCTGTGAACAGCATGCCATATTCCCCCCTTTTTACATGTATTCGACAAAGAGTATAAAAATCCTACAAATTGCATCATAATTAGACTTATTATTCTAAATAACAAGACTGTTTTTGGAGGAGAGATATGAGTAGTGATAAAAATTTAGCTCCTTTTTACCAGGATTATCAATTGGGTGTGTTGGATAACAATATTTATATAATTTTCAGCACAAAAAGTTTCCATTCCAGAGAAAATCACATTCCAGATTTGTTTGTAATCGATTTTTAATGAATCGTTAATATATTTGGTATCGAATGAGATTATGTTTGTTATTCGGGATTTTAAGTAGCTTAAATGAAATTTCGAAAAAAAAGGGTTTGAGAATGATTTTTTTAAGGTTGTTGCATATATTTTATTAAGTATTGGAATTTTTAAAGGTTATTTTGGCAGGGTTAGCGAGGCTTGTGAAGAAACGTAGTGTAATTGTAAAAATATATGAAAACAAAAAGCATGTAAGGATGAGTTGTAAGCGTACTATTGGAAAGGAAGTGGGGAAATCATGATACATCGATATGAAATTGATTTTTCTGTGATGTATGATGGCAAGGTAACAGACTTACAATCAGCAATTATTCCAGCACATTCTTTAGAAGAAGCAAACAAGAAATTACAATCGGAAGTAAAGCGGCGGTTAGGGAAATGTCGTGTCAAAATTGATCATACAAGTTTACTTGTTTCAGAGGATAGTCGATACACAATTGGATGAAATGAGGAGAGGAGTCTTGCGATTAGCAAGGCTTTTTTATTGCTAGAGCTTGATGGAAAGCGAACAATTACAGAATTAGTATATCTATCCCGACAAGATTGGTCAGAAAATGGTCATGTTTTACAGAAATCCGAATAGAAAATGAGTAAATCTTCCTTACAAAAATGTCACATTCCTGTAAGGTTATTAGATAGTTTAGCTACTTTTTCCATGTCATAATAAAGACATAAGAAACGCCAATTAAAAATTATAAGTTATAGGAGAGTGTCAATCATGATTGTAACAACGACGCAGGGAATTCAAGGGAAAGAAATTAGTGAATATATTGATATTGTAAATGGTGAAGCTATTATGGGTGCAAATATTGTCCGCGATTTATTCGCTTCAGTTCGTGATGTTGTCGGTGGTCGTGCCGGTGCTTATGAAAGTAAATTAAAAGAAGCACGTGATATTGCAATGGACGAAATGAAAGAACTTGCAAGACAAAAAGGTGCTAATGCCATCGTTGGTGTTGACGTAGACTACGAAGTTGTTCGTGATGGTATGTTAATGGTTGCTGTAAGCGGTACGGCTGTACGTATATAATAAGATAGAAAACAGGCTCTCCCCGTAAAGTGTATATGCTTTACGGGGATTTTTTTGTTGAGAAAATTTTGGGAGTATACCCACAAGGCCGCTTGTACACATGTAATCTCAAAATAACATGCCATAATTTCATTTAAGTCAGTATTTAAACATCTTGCAAAAGCGGTAAATAAATGTACACCGAGGTTCCTACTCCAACTTTACTTGTTATACAAATTCTTCCCTGATGACTTTCAATAATTTTGTAACTAATCATTAAACCGAGACCTGTTCCTTTTTCTTTCGTACTATAAAAAGGTTCAGCAAGTTTTGCAATTCTTTCTTCTGGAATACCAATCCCCTCATCTGAAATACAAATTTCCACCTCATTGTTACTTACTTTTTTAGTGGTAATGATTATGTCTCCCCCATGTGGCATTGCTTCAATCGAATTTTGTAAAACATTGATAAACACTTGTTTTAATTGTTTTTTACAACAATCAATATATACAACGTCAGGATCCGTTTGGAATGTGACATGAATATTTGTCATAATTGCCTTTGTGTTAATTAATGATACAACGTTTTCTAAAATTACATCGATGCTCTCTTGTTCAAAAGAACACACCTCAGGTTTAGCGATAGATAAAAATTCGTGAATAATAGATTCAATGCGCTCAATTTCAGAAAGTATGAGTTGAAAATATTTTGATTCATTTTTCATGTGTATCTCTAATAATTGTATAAACCCTTTAATAACAGTAAGTGGGTTTCGCACTTCATGTGCAAC
This sequence comes from Bacillus sp. JJ783, assembly GCF_036963225.1. NCBI lineage: Bacteria > Bacillati > Bacillota > Bacilli > Caryophanales > Bacillaceae > Bacillus > Bacillus sp. JJ783. The sequence continues at coordinate 5,492 of NZ_JBALMG010000085.1, forward strand.
CCCTGCAGCGAGTTGACCGACAGTAGCTAATTTATCTGATCTATTTAATAGTTCCTCTGTCTTTTTCCGCTCTGTAATATCGCGAACCATAACCATCACTTTATCTGTTAATAGCGGTAAACATCGTGCTTCAAAAAAGTAAATACTATTATGCATGAGCAAGGAGTATTCTACAATTTCTATGGAATTATTCTGCTGTACCCTTGCAATTGCTTCTTGTAGCTGCAGGGCAACATCTAAAGGTAACACATCCTGAAATTTTTTATACATAAATTGTTCGACAGGTACATAAAATCTTGATGGACAGCCGGCTTTATAATCAACGATTACTCCGTCAAGTCTTGTTAAAAAACATAAGTCTGGGAGTGCTTTAAAAATTAATTCTAACTCTGAAGATTTTTCTATAAGTTTTTCTTCTACCTGTTTCCGATGCGTAATATCAATACCAACTGCCCAGTAACTGTATCCAGGAACAGGGAATTCTTCTGAAAGGTTTGACCACAGGAGTGTTTTTTCATCACCGTTTTTACAAGTAAGTGTCATTTCCCAATCACGAAAGTTTTTACCGAGTTCAGAAAATCCATGAAGTAACTGGTTCCGATACGTTTCATCTGGATAAAGTAGCTCTAACGCGCAAGGATTGTTAATAATTTCAGCGGCACTATAACCTGTTACAAGTTCACACTCTCGGTTCCATATGACAATATTCCCTTCTTCATCACAAGCATCAACCATAACGGGCATGTTGTGTAAAATCGTATATAATTTTTCAGCAGGGATAGATTGATCTTTCTGCAATTGCTGTAATGTATTCATTCCTTTATTCGTTATAATCGTTGCAAGGGATTTAAAGTATATAGTGCAAGATTCAATACTATCTTTAGGCGACAAAATTACAAAATCACCAATCGTATTTTCATTGAATATAATAGGGACATGAATTTTTGTATGTAAATGTATATCAGAGGATGGTGTGCCGTAATGAAATATGATTCCTCCGTTGCAATCAAGCAGCTGATGTGAAATCTGTGTTAAAAGATAAAAGTGTTCTGCCATAGTTTGTATTTCTTTTACGTCAATAATCTCGGTCAGTTTGTACATATTCTCTCACCCCTATTTATGTAAACATGCATATGTATTTATTTTTTTAATTTTCTTAGTTTTTATATTATACAAATTAAATGTGTCGAGGTACACAGAAAAGAGGGGTTATTTTAATTTTTAAATGATTCCTGCCAATTTTTCATAAAAATGCTTTCCAAAAACTCGCCTTAAAAACTATGTCCCTGATAGGTACTTTTTTGAATTACTACCTCAACTATCATAAACAATAAATGAAATCTTTACAGAAAAAAAACAACTTGGATAAGGACAAGTTGTTTTTTTCTAAAGGGCACAGCAAAGAAAGAGTGGAGGAAAAAATGCATACACACATGTCAATGATGTAAAGCAAACCAACAAATAAAACTAAAAATTCAGACAATTATATCGCTAAGGGTTTTTGTATACTCTTTCTTTGTAATTATAAGTCTAGCATGAAAATAAAAATAAAACAACAAAAATATACAATTTTCTGTTAAATTCGACATTTTTTCGCGAGTTACCATTTCCACATTAAGCATCAATTACTAATCTATAAAAGGTGTGTGATCAGTATGGAAAAGGAAAATTTGTTCAAATGGAAGCATTATCAGCCTGAACTAATCTTATTAACAGTAAGGTGGTACCTACGGTACAATTTGAGCTTTCGTAACCTGGTGGAAATGATGGAGGAAAGGGGATTATCAATTGCTCACACAACGATTATGCGTTGGGTTCATCAATATGGACCTCAATTAGAAGAGAAATTACGACATCATCTTAAATCAACAAATGACTCGTGGAGAGTCGATGAAACTTATATTAAAGTAAAAGGGCATTGGATGTATTTATATCGTGCAGTCGATTCAGAAGGTAATACAATTGATTTTTATCTAAGTAAATCAAGAGATAAACAAGCAGCCAAGCGCTTTTTCAAGAAAGCCTTGGCTTTTTCGTACGTTTCTAAACCTCGCGTAATAACAGTAGATAAGAACCTTGCCTATCCTGTAGCGATTCAAGAGTTGAAAGAAGAGAAACATATGCCTGAAGGCATACAACTAAGGCAAGTTAGATATCTCAATAATATAGTGGAACAAGATCACCGTTTTATTAAGAAACGTGTGCGTTCTATGTTGGGATTCAAGTCATTTAAAACAGCAATTTCTATATTGGGTGGTGTTGAAGCCATGCATATGATAAAAAAGGGAAAAATTGATTTACAGAATCAGTCTGTCCAAAATCAGAAAGAGTTCGTCCACCGAGTGTTTGGACTTATAGCATAAAATACGATTCCGTTAGGAATCTACTATCATCCATGTTCTTCTTCATATATTTGCACCAGAACCCATAATTCTTTATTCGAGACAATGTATTCGTATCCCTATAAAAGTAAATGATTAAAAAACTTAATTATTTTTGTTTACTGTGAATGTGAGGTGTTCAAATGGCATATTTACAATTTAAAACTTCATACAAACCACACATTAACTCCACTACATACACAAACTAAAATTGTATACTTTAGGTAATTTCATTCATATTAAACATTCAAACATACTAATATTATGTAATACGGAAGTTACGCTAAATTAGAGAAAACAAATAAGGGAGAGAAAAAACTATGACGAGATTTGCGAACCATCATGTAGATAACACGATTTTAG
>NZ_JBALMG010000085.1:8369-18544 GCF_036963225.1 Bacillus sp. JJ783
AAAATGAGAGGGAAGGTTTTAAAGGGAAATCGTCAGGGATTAGAAATTTACTATAGCATCCAAAATCCTAAAGCTGAAGAAATTATGGGGTTATTAGGTCCTATACAATAGTTTTCTAAATCACTAAATTCAAATGATAAAGTTTATGTAAAATAATAATCCATTTGAAAACTAAGATTTTTTTAAAAGACGCTATACATAGCGTCTTTTTTTATTTTAAGACCTTACTCATGAATATTATGATCATAAGTTTAGGTTTATCTCGTCTCAAACAGAGAGGAGTCGTAACATAAGTTACGACTCCTTCTATTTAATCGTTAAAACCTTGAAGTGATGTCATTCCACACATACACAGCACAGCAGTACGCTAACACAACACCAAACAACATGTTTACTAACTCTCTTTCCATCTTACATTCCTCCTTTCATGTTTGACATCTATATATTTCCGATTCATCCCTCCTTTGCAGTTTGATATCTATATGTCTCTGACTCTCTGTAGCTAAGATAAAAGCTAGTGATGTAAGGCAGTTTACATTTCCTTAGGTGTTTAGATTTCACCTAATTTTGCCATTAGAGGCTATACTTATATGTTTCTATATAAAAAAGCAGTTTGAAGATTTAGCAGTTTGAGATTTTTTAGTGGTTTAAGCTTTTTTAGCGGTTTAACTTCTTAGCAGTCTTAACTTCTTAGCAGTCTTAACTTCTTAACGGTCTTAACTTCTTAACAGTCTTAACTTCTTAGCAGTTTCAACTTCTTAGTGGTTTAATCTTCGTTAATGGTCTACCGATAAGTAGGGGAGAGGTTACAATTGAACAACGATGTCAAATGTCTGTTTTTCTTTTTGTCGTCTCAAAATAAAAGAATACTCTTTGTTTTGAGATAGTTAATTATTTTTAAATAGAAACTAATGTACCATAAGGATAAGGAACTAAGATAGAAACGCCTGATAAATTGCCATTAGCAACTAATGCGACTTTCACAGCAAATAGTAAAAAATAATTAACTAACATATTTAACGTTACTTTAAAATACCCTAATTGCATCTCAATAACACATCACTACTTGTCTTTTTGAAACGTAACTCAGAAAATCTATACAACTGCCGATAATAAAGATTATGTAAACTAAATAATTATAAACTTATATAAAAAGCCCGTAAAATCTTATTCTTTCTGAATATAAAAATATAGGGACCTTTATCGTTTTCCGTCAGTAGGCGTAAGCCTAACGTTTCTTGGTTCTGGTGCAAAGATAAAATAAAAGAGCATATAGCACATATATTTTTAGTGGAATTGTATTTTATGCTATAAGTCCAAACACTTGGTGGATGAACTCTTTTTGATTTTGGACAGACTGGCTCCGTAAATCAATCTGTCCCTTTTTTATCATATGCATGGCTTCAACACCACTCAATATAGGAGTTGCAGTTTTAAATGACTTAAACCCTAACATATGACGCACACGTTTCTTAATAAAACGATGATCTTGTTCCACTATATTATTGAGATATCTGACTTGCCTTATCTTTTGCCTTCGGGCATATGTTTCTCTTCTTTCAACGCTTGAATCGCTACAGGATAGGCAGGGTTTTTATCTACTGTTATCACACGAGGTTTAGAAATGTACAAAAAAGCCAAGGCTTTCTTGAAAAAGCGCTTGGCTGCTTGTTTATCCCTTGATTTACTTAGATGAAAATCAAGGGTATTCCCTTCTGAATCAACGGCACGATATAAATACATCCATTGCCTTTTCACTTTAATAAAGGATTCATCGACTCTCCATGAATCGTTTGTTGATTTAAGATGATGCCGTATTTTCTCTTCTAATTGAGGTCCATATTGATGAACCCATCGCATAATTGTAGTGTGAGCTGTGGATAAGCCTCTTTCCTCCATCATTTCCACCAACCAGGTTACGGAAGCTCAAATTGTACCGTAGGCACCACCTTACCGTTAATAAAATTAATTCCGGCTGATAATGCTTCCATTTAAATATATTTTCCTTTTCCATACTGATCACACACCTTTTATAGAGTAGTACTATCAGTATGTCCAAGTTTGATAGACCATTTTCATATACTTCAAAGTTTTTTGCATCAGAACCAAAGAAAAAGACATCCTTCCGGATGCCTTTCCACAGTTTCTAGGTTTACACATTTTGTAAATGTGATAGGACGTTAGGTTCGAATCTAACGATTAAAGAAAAAAATCTGAGCAGTTCTATTACATTATATGCTAATCTTGACTAGTAATTCTATGCAATTTTACATATTAGGAGTCACAACACATGCCCATCAAGCTAAGGTCTTGAAGTACCCCCTAAACAAAATTTTGAATTTTTCCACAGTTATTTATGTGAATTCAACTCGTTTTTTTCGTTTTGGGGGCGTTATAAAATTCTTAAGTTGATGGATATGGAGTAGCACCACATACTTATCAAAATTAGAATTTGAAATATCCCCAAAACGAAAATTTTATGACTCTACAGTTATTTATGAGAATTTAGCTCGTTTTTATCGTTTTGGGGAAGAATGTATTTCTTAACTTGATGACGATGGGGGCGAGTCCTTTCATCCACTTTACAAACAAAAACGAAGTCTTTCGCAAGACTCCGTTTTTGTTTGCTTACCAGGAATTACAACCGTTAATAGGAATTGCTTAAACCCTATTAACGGTTATATCGACTTTTTTTAAACTTTGCAACAGAACCCTTGGATTTCAGCCTTTCCAAACCGCGTCAACAACGTTTTCTGGTATTGAAACTATGAATATGATCAAGAAGGGACAAACTCTTCAAGGGGAGAAGTCTGTTCGAAATCACATACAACTTATCAATACGCTCTTCGGTCTCATTGCATAACAGTGGATTCCTAACAGCATCTGTCGCTCTCTTTTCAAATTCGATTATATTTGCACTCAAACCGAACCTTACCTCTTATCCCATGAGAAATCGGATGCTGTCTTTTCCAAAGTACATTCTAATGTCTCTAATTCTGTAAGTCCATATTTTCTATTTAGTGCTTGCAATATTAACCAGTCTGATACATGAATATTACTACTTAAAAATGGCCCATGTAAATACGTACCTATCAGATTTTTGTACAGAAGTCCTTCCTTTTTTTCTGTTACATTATTCCCATATCCCTGTAGAACTTGACCGAGACAGTCAAAAGAATGGAATGTTTGGCCACTATGATTTTCAAAACCCACTATTCTTCCGAATTTTTCAGATTGTACTCTTACATTCCCTACTAATCGACCCACTGAACCCGTGTCCTTACATGATGTATAAAACGGTAATATTCCTAGGCCTTGTATGATATCACTGTTTGCAGTTTCATAATAATCTCCTAATAGTTGATATCCTCCACAAATACAAAGTGCTGCTAAACCATCCTCTATTGCTGCTTTCAATTCTTTTCGAATTGAAAGCAATTGTTCTTGAACTATTTGTTGTTCATTGTCACTCCCTCCCCCAATAAAGATTAGATCAGCCTGAGATACAGGATAATCTTTTACTTGTTCCACATAATGAATATCGGCTTCTATTCCTCTCCATTCTAATTGCTTTTGTAGAATGGTTACATTCCCGCGATCGCCATATAAATTAAGCGTATTGGGGAAGTAATGATAGATAATCAATTTTTTCATAGTACCTCCAGATGTTAAAAGCGTAATCGGGCCTTATATATAAATTCTAAGGAAAGTACCCAATTTATATCTTTATTTTTAGTGTCAACTCTCTATTCGGTGTATTTGAAATCTATATACGCTCAGGTGAACTACCCGCCACTTAACGTCCTAACAGAATGTTTGACGTGGGGGCTTCTCGGTTAGTCATTACTTTTGATAGCTAACGAATTAGTCCTAAGACAGCCGAGCTAACTCCCTTGTTCCAAAGGTTATTTTATTGCTATTTATGCTAACGCTAATAGACGTATTGCTTCATTTTTGATATTGATAGCTGAGTTATAATCTCTATCGAGATTTATACCACATATACAAGAATATACTCGTTCAGACAATGATATATCTTTCACAATTCCACAATTGCTACATGTTTTTGTGGAAGGAAACCATTTGTCTATTTTCACAAGTTGTTTGCCTTGTTCTTGTAGTTTATAAGCTAAAAAAGAAGTGAACATACCCCAACCATTGTCAGCAACACTTTTTCCAAAATTAAGTGATTGCGATATCCCTTTCATGTTTAGGTCTTCAATAGCTACAACATCAAAATTAATAGCTAACTCTTTAGACTTATGATGAAGAAAATTCTTTCGTTGGTTCGCTACTTTTTCATGTAATTTCGCTACACGAATACGTTGTTTGTTCCAACGTTCTGAGCCTTTAGAACGTCTTGCTAATACTCGTTGTACCTTTGCTAATTGGTCTAACATTTTACGATAAAACTTAGGATAATTGGCTTTCTCATCCTCAGAACTAACGTATAATCGATCCATTGCAAAGTCTAATCCAACAACTGTTTCTACTTCTTTTTGTAAAATCTCTTTTTCGTATTCTGTCAAGATGGACACATAGTATTTACCAGTAGGTGTCATAGAAATAGTACATGACTTGATAATATGGTCTTGTGGTATTTCTCTATGCTGTTTGATACGTACCATTTTCAATTTTGGCAATTTGATATGACCATTAAGCAACATAATATTTCCGTTTACTACATTCGTTGTATATGATTTTCTATCTTTTTTGCTTTTGAATGTAGGAAAGTCATTTTGACCACTAAAGAAATTCTTATAGGCAGTTTGCAAGTTTAGTTGAGCATTTGCCAAAGCTAATGAATCAACTTCTTTTAACCACTCAAATTCTGCTTTGTATTTCGCAGGAGTTGGAAGCTTTTGTTTCTTTAGTTGTTCCTTATCATCTTTGTATTTTTCGTACGCTTCTTTCCGTTCAGCTAACATTCTGTTATACACGAAACGTACACAACCGAAGGTTTTACGCATAAGATATGCTTGTTCTTCTGTTGGATACAAACGGAATTTATATGCTTTATTATGCTTTGTCATATCATTTCACCTCACATTTCACCTTGATTTTCAATATATTTCTTTACTACGTCTATTGGCGAACCACCAGTAGTTAGTAAGCAAAAACTTCTTGACCAAAACATCTCTTTCCAAAGTTTCTTTTTCACTTGCGGAAAGTCTCTCTTGATTAGTCGAGAACTTGAACTCTTATAAGCATTGATGAATTTTGTCATTTCTGTATTAGGATGTGCCTTGAACAAAATATGAACATGGTCTACATCATGATTCCATTCAACTAATATGATGTTATAGTTTTCAGATAATCGCACACACATGTCTTTTGCATAGTCTGACATATCATCATCAAACGCTTTTCTTCTGAATTTTACGACCAACACAAGATGATAATACAACAAAAATACAGAATGATTATTACTATCTAATTTCATTGATATACCAACCTTTATACCTTATAAGACGGATTATATCAGGGGCGAAATAAAGAGCAAAGCCTTTTGGCTACGCCAAATCGAAATTCATCTCCCACCTACCGTTGGGCTACGCCCTTCTCACGCTTGAAGAAGGAGAATGCTTTCAGGGAATTCGTTAAATTATTAAACCAAACGTATATAGATACCATCTTATTTATGATGGGGACGCCGTTCCCTTAGTGCTTAAATATTGCCGGGCAGTATTTAACCCTGTGTAATTACTAATTACGGACGTTTCATTCCCTGCTGCAATGCTATTCTGTATGGCAGCAGAAATATTTGAGATAACTTTTATCCTATTCACAGAAATCCCCGCGTATTTTAAACGCACTGCAAGGTCATGGGCACGTGTTCCTGCACAAATTATATGGCTTACATTGGAGTTTGCTAATAGTTCATAATCTACATCCCAAATCCAAGAGATATCTTTCCCATCAGCAAGCAAGTCATTTAATATAAAAACATATTGTGTAATGTTTTTATTTTGTATGCAATAATCTATCGTGCAGTTCATCCCTTGTGGATTTTTAGCTAAGTTTAGATGGTATATATTTTGTGCAATGAGAAACTGTTGCATACGTCCATTGCTCGTGTGATATTCTCTTAATCCTTTGTGAATTTGCTCATAACTAAAACCTAAAAATTCTCCAGTTTTTATAGCCGTTAGCATATTATATGCATTGTATTCACCCTTCAAATTGGAAGTATAGGATTGATTTTGTATAGTAATCGTTAAGTTATTTTGTGATTGAATTGAAGTAACCTCAACATCTAATACGGGACTACTCATAGAGCACGAACAATAATATTTTCCAAGGTGTCCATAGTGAGTATATATATATTTCAATAGCCGGCCACAACAACAATAGACGGCATCTCTAATATTACTTTTATGAAAATTCCCTACATTTTTCTTTAAACCAAAATACATGGTTTTATGCTTTTCTTTAGTAAAATGTCTACTATATGGATCATCACCATTTAATAGCAAGTGAGCATCGCTAGAATGAATAGCGGTTTGTACTTTTGAAATCAGCGTATTGATTTCTCCATAACGATCCAGCTGATCTCGAAAGATATTTGTTACAACGATCAATTGAGGCTGTATTTGTTTCAGAACTTCGGTCATTGTCAATTCATCGACTTCGAGAACTGCTACTTTCACGCCTTGTATTTTCCCGCGTATATTACTTTTTTTTATAAAAGCAGAGGTAATTCCCTCTAATAAGTTAGATCCTTCTATATTACTGATATATTCACTTTTATTGGACTTAAAAATGGAGGAAACTAAATTACAAGTTGTTGTTTTTCCATTTGTACCGGTAATCAAAACCACGGTTTCCACCTGTGTCGCTAATTTTTGTAATGCATTCTTATATAAGTAATTCAGAATTTTCCCTGGAATGTTAGATCCATTAAAACCCAATTTTTTACTACTATATCCTGCTAACTTTCCAACTATCAATCCTATATAAAATAACAATATTAATCACCTTCCTTACTCGTCTCCTTCTAATTATTTAAAAAGACACTATTAAAATTATTAAAACGTTCTATGAAATTTCCAGTGTTATAAGTTTCTTTTATATCTCAAGTGAACCAAAGTTCCTGTTCTCTAGTAGAGGAGTTCCTATATCATACAATCTTGGGTTCTGGTGCAAAAACTTCAAACTACACGAAAATGGTCTATCGAAAAAGGACAAGTTGATTTATAGAATCAGTCTGTCCAAAATCAGAATATCTTCATCAAGAAACTGCTCGCGTTAACTGTTTGATAGAAGATTCTATTAGGAACCTCCTATTCTTTTTTACAATGTATTATAGTTCTCGCACCAGAACCTTTCATTCTACTTCCGAAATATAAATCTAATCATTAATATTTGTCTATTGTGGCCCCGAGAGAAGAAGATTTAATGAATTCTTTATTTTGATATTTCTTTAATTCATCAGGAGTACCAGTTACTACTGCTCCAACAATCTTCACCTTTTCTGGGTTTAATGTAGGATTATCCTTTTTTAATTTTGTTAATATTTCTTTTGCTTTATCAGCATATTCTCCATAAAACTCAGGGGATTTTAATGTATCTATAAAAAATTCAGGAGATTGCCAGTCATTTTGTGAATTATACGGATAACCATATATATTCCCACGATTAAAAGATCCCACTTCTTCTTTAAGCTCTTGCTGATTGATACTATGTATCTCTTCATCTGATTCTGTGTCTATCCAAAGCCATTCTGTATTTTGTTTATCTAAAAGTTTTTGAACCTCACTAATTGAATAAGGGCGATCAAAAGATAGCGCATATTCAACATATTTATTTGATCCTATGTCATCAAGTAAATTCAAGTCATTAGGAACTTGTTTATATTGAACTTTCGGATGATAAAAAATAAGCTCTCTTTGTCCATTCTGACTGTTATAAATTTCCCAGCCTTTTCTTTTTTCGTTATAATGATTTATCCAATTAGAAGGTTCTTTTTCTGAACGAATAAGATTATAATGTCCTGTTGACGATTCCCAAGGTATGATACGCTCTCCTATTTTTTTCGAATAAGTGTGAGTTGTGTCAACGGAAAAAGAATTCCAATTATAAAATGATGCATTGTGCTCAATATTAGGTTCAGTAATAGATAACCATACTCCTGTAGCATTATCTTCCTTTGTCAGACGCTCAGATAACCAATAATTGTTCCCTATAGTCAGTCCACTATATAATGCAATTAGTATACTTCCCGTAATAACTACATTTTTTATAATCGCTTTTCTTCTACCTTTATGCATTGTTTTTTCGAATTCCTTATCATCTAAAAAAAGTTCAGATTGATTCTCATCATTCTTTATGTTCATTTTGTTCCCTCCTATATATATCAATAAAAAGTTGTTTGGCTCGAAATATCGTTGTTTTAACAGTTCCAGTAGTAACTTCAAATAAAATGGATATATCTTCATACCGTAATCCTACTACATATTTTAGAATTAAAAATTCTCTATACCTTTTAGGAAGCAAATCTAATGTTTTTTGTATTTCACCACTCTGTTCTTCCTGTAATAGACAATCCTCAGGTAAATCAGGTTCAAGATTTTCTAAGATACATAATTCAATTAAAAACTTATCTTTTCTTTTTTCCCTTCTCAAAATATCATAACTTCTGTTTATAGCTACTCTAAACAGCCAACTTTTTACTTTTTCAGGTGGAATACCTTCTAAGTTTTGAATATATTTTAAAGCTGTTTCTTGTACAATATCTTCTGCATCCTCTCTAGATATTCCAAGTTTTAATAAATAGTTAAAAATAAAAGCTAGGTACTGCTTTAATCGTTTTTGAAAAACATCATCTCGCATCTTTTCCCTCCTACTATATTTATAACGATTAACTTTCAATTTGGTTGACAGGTTAATCAAATTTTTTTACATAATTTTAATTGTTAATTAAAACACGAACAGTTCTTATTTATATTTTAGAATTCTTCCTTATTACAATGTAAACTTTTAACTATTAATTTACATCCATTCCCTTTATTTTATTGAATCTATCGTAAGTCACTCGTTTTCTCCTAAACCACTAATTAAAGGGTTCTGTTGCAAAAAGTCTATAAAACTTGGACATACTATGATTGAAGGATTGCTGCGGCATTGTACAAATATGGAAGTAGAGAAGAATTATGTAGATACACATGGACAAAGTGAAGTTGCTTTTTGTCATTTGCTAGGCTTCCAAATGATTCCAAGGTTCAAAGCTATTCATGCACAAAAATTGTATCGTTCAGATGTAGGTATGCAAGACTCAAATTCCAACTTGCAACCAGTTTTAACTCGACTAATCAATTGGAATTTAATTGAACAACAATGTGATCAAATGATTAAGTATGCTACATCCGTATGGCTTGGTACAGCTGAAACGGAGGCGGTTCTCAAACGATTTACCCGCAACAGTGGACATCCAACTTATTGAGCACTTAGTGAATTAGGAAAAGCAGGATTTTTATCGACGGTTATAACACGAGGATTTGAAACATGAATATCAATTGTATTTCCTTTTGAATCAACAGCACGATATAGGTACATCCATTGACCTTTAACTTTCACATACGTCTCATCGACTCGCCAAGAATCCTTGGTTGACTTAAGAGGTTCTGGCGCAAAGATTACTAATTTTCACTTACAATTAATAGTTTCTAATCTAATAATATTTCGACAATGGAATTAATAGTTTTGTTTTGAGCACTATAGTAAACCTCTAATCCTTTTCTATCATTCATAATTAATTTTTGAGATTTCATCTTCGATAAATGCTGCGAAACAGTAGATTGTGGGATACCAAGAATATCTACAATTTGAGTTACATTACATACCCCTCTTGTAATTAATTCTTTCAAAATTTTAATTCGTATTGGATGAGCTAATGCTTTTAAAACTTCTGCGTTTTTTTCATAATTCAACAAACTAAACATCTCCTTGTGAAATAATATATTTTTATTATATTAATAATCTGATGAATGAAATTATTAATATTCTAGTTTTGCAGAATTTATGCTGCAGCATCTTTTCGATTTAATTTGTGTTTTATTCCATCAACATAACCCGGTATGCTCCAGACACCCTTATTCTCTTTTTTTGCTTGCATTTCTACTTCCTTTAATTCATCTGAACAATAATATTAAAATGCTTTCAATAGTAAAAATAGT
>NZ_JBALMG010000086.1:0-80323 GCF_036963225.1 Bacillus sp. JJ783
ATACAAACAATAAAAAGTCTTATTTCATTAGTAGCACCTATAATTTAAATATTAATTATACAAGACTCATCACTTTCGTCTTTGCAATTAAATCATGGAAGCCACAATTATCTTTGCGGAATAACATCATATATACATTGCATATTAATGGAACTCCAAGTAATAATATGCTTGGTAATAATAATACCAAAAATCGTATTATTAATGTTTGTAACGTTAGTTTTTCACTTGTTAACGAGATTATTTTTGTTCTTGTTACCTTTTTACCAAGTGTAGAACCGTTCCAAAGAAAAGGTAACACAATAAAATTTATAGCCATTAATACGAAAACAAGTGTAAGGTCATATCTATAGTCACCTAAACTTATATTAAAACGATTGAAAATAGCACTATAGTTCCCGGTAATAATAGCTACTACTGCACCGTACGTAACTGAGATTAAAAACATGTCAATAAGGGAAGCACCTATGCGATTCATTACAAGCGCTGGACGATGCATCTTTAACTTCATTTTGTGTCGACTCCTTCATATCCTTCTTTACCCGTTTCATCGTACCACTTCTAAAAAACATTGTAAACTGGCGTTTCGCTTACTTTTCTTGTACAATGTGTTACAACAGCATTGTAAAGGAGGTTCCCATATTGAAAAGATGGATAATCCTATTTGCCGCACTCTTATTAACAGGTTGTACAGGCAATACAAACCATTTAACTTATACAATTAACGATGAATATGAACTCATACATACTTCTGGAGATGCATTTGAACTTTTCCCCTCTCAGGATGCTGTATATGCTACACAATACATCCCTGCAAAAATTACAGAAATTGCTTGGGACGATAAATACATTATCACAAAACAAATTGAGGAAAAATCAGATCCAAATAATCCTGACGCAGCAATTACAAATAAAAAAAGTGAACATTATTGGATTATCGATGTAAAGCATAATAAACGATTCGGTCCTTATAATGAAAAACAATTTAACGAGCAAAAAGATGCTTTTAAAATTACAGTACCTTTCCAAAGTGTAGATTCATATGTGAAAGAGCTAAAAAAACAGTCAGCATAACTTTTTATGCTGACTGTTTTCGTTTAAGTACACACCTTACTTAGAAAATGAGATATTGAAAGTTTGTGGCTCTTTAACAGCTTCATGAGTATCTCCCACTGCTAAATCATCTGTTGTAAACTTAATATCCTTTACCTTCTCTTTTCCATCATCGAGTATTAAACCGATAATTCCTTCTCGTGTCTCACCAGGCTTATAATCTTCCCTTGATACACTCTTTGTGCCTACAAGTGTGTCTTCTTCATATAAAAAGTTTTGAGTCGCTACATTAAAATGCTGTTTGTCATTAATAATAACATCATTCATAGAGAAGAATTGCATGTTCTTATTTCCACTATTCTCTACCTTATATGTAATTTCAACATACCGAATCGTATCGCTAATCTCTGTTCCACTTAACGATGCATATAATTCAGCGTCTTCTTGACTCACTTTATCTCCTAATCTACGCTTTACTTCTTCAGGAGTTAATGCAGTATACACTTTCAATGTATTTTTTGCATCTTTGCTCATTTGTGATAATGAGATAACTTTAACGTCTTGTACGTGAATTTTCATTGGGGCTACTTCAAATGTCTGATTCACAGAATGAATCTGTTCTAATTCAAATGTCCCCCACCCTTTTTCTTTCACTTTTTGTCCTACTTTTTTAAGCTCACGCCCACCATACTCTTTTGTTTCTGGAATAGATTCTTTCTTCTTAGGTTCTGCCTTCTTTTCTTCTTGATGGAAGCAACCACTTAACATAAGAAGAAAACTACATAAAACAAAAATACTTTTCCATGCTTTCATCATTTAATTTCTCCTAACACTATCATTCATTAAAATATATTAGTCCCTTGATTTGTAAACTATAGAAACAATAAGAAGTCCACAAAACGAACTTGTCAGTCCAGATACTATTATACCTCCTATTTGGAAAATATGAAAATAGGGATCTAATAAGGCGTGCACGATAAATATAATGGCCGCCACAATGATAGCTGAAGCCCAATATTTCTTTTTTTCCGAAGTTAAACTAGTATCTTGATCAGTTTCCCTCCTATATTTCCATAGTACATATATTAGTAATAGTAGACCAAAACATGTACTCCCATGCTGTAAAAATTTATACATCGGAATACTATATACTTCTTGCTGTAACAGCGGCATTTTCATAACAAAATAGCCTGTCTTATGGGTAAAAGCATCCCAAACGACATGCGTCACCATACCGAATAAAGCAGAATAGCAAAATACAAAAAAATCTTTCCAAGTATAAAGCCCCCACTTCTCATCTACTACATATTTATAGTAACTAGCAAAAGGCTTAGGTAAATGGGTTATAAATGGTCCTTTTAAAATACGATGATATGCATATGCTAATAAAAAAACGAGTGGTAAATTCAAATATAAGAAACCAGCCCATGTATGGCCAATAATACCGTATGGCCTAAAATGTAAAAAATATTCAAAATCAGGTGCCATACTACCTAATATAAGAGCCGTCACTGAAATATAACTAGAATGTTTCTTAGCAAAAGGGAGAACAGCTGCTGGATGCGCAAATGTAAACGGCATATTTTAACTGCTACAAAAAATATAGACAAATGTATATTCTTAGAGTATTCCTGCTTCTACGTGTCCTGTCTCGCCAATCACTCGCTACTACAGTTTGCTGTAACACTCCACAGGCGTAAATTCCGATGTAGCCCACCGTACATATATACAATCTATTCACGTTAGTATTGTATATTTTTTTGCTTGTAAAAGATTGATTGACGCGTTCAA
The DNA here is from genome assembly GCF_036963225.1 of Bacillus sp. JJ783. Taxonomy (NCBI): domain Bacteria; kingdom Bacillati; phylum Bacillota; class Bacilli; order Caryophanales; family Bacillaceae; genus Bacillus; species Bacillus sp. JJ783. Next base: position 2,845 of record NZ_JBALMG010000086.1, read on the forward strand.
ATCTCTATCCATTACATTTCCACAGTCACATATATATACTCGGTCAGATAGCTTTACATTCGCTTTCTTTTGACCGCAACATGAACATAGCTTTGAAGATGGATAGAACCTGCCTACTTGACGTAGTTCAATTCCATATTCCTCACATTTCGTCAATAACCATGTTTTAAATGTATAAAAGCACTGCTTAGTAACTGCTTTAGATAGATGTTTATTCTTCATCATACCTTTCACATTCAAATCTTCCACTGTAATAAACGTTGGTTTGGTTTTCGCCACATCATTTACAATAGACTTTACATACGCTAATCGAATATTTGCTAGCCTGGCATGTAGTTTTTGCACTCTAAGAATATTTTTATCTATATTCGCTCTTTTTTTAGTAACAGGTTGTTCACCTCTCTTTTTTATATTTTCAAATTTACGCGATAAAGAACGTTGCTCACGTCTTAACCGTTTTTCTATTTTTTTTACTTGTATTGTTTTGTTGATGTTTTCATGAACGATACCGTCGCTACGTATAGCGAAATCCTTCACCCCTAAATCAATACCTAAACCTGTTTGATTGAGAGGTGGCTTCTTTTCTGTTTCTTCCAATTCGCAAAGCACAGATACAAAATATCTTCCTGCTCTTTTACCTATCGTTCCACTTTTTACAATCGCGTTTTTGGGGATATACCCATATTCTTTTAACCTCATCCAACCAATCGTTGGGACTTTTACTCTATGTCTTTCTACTGTCCAATCTGTTTTGTTGTTTTTAGGAAAATAGCATTTCACATCTTGATTCTTCTTTTTCTTATAACATGGAAATCCAGATAAACCCTTAAAAAATCTTTTAAAAGCTTTATCTCCATTCATAATTGCCTGTTTTACCGCTTTACTAGATACCTTTTTAATCCATTGGCTACATTCTTTTGTATAGACATTGTTTAGCCATTTAGAAAAATCATATCCACTCAAAAACTTTCCCTCTGATTCATACATCTCTTTGTTTTTGGAGAGGTACAGATTGTAAACGTACCTACACACTCCAATTGTTTGATTAATCTTGGTTATTTGTTCATTTGTCGGTTTTATCTCTATAAAATATGCTCTTCTCATATCTCTTTATCCCTCGACATTTTTTATATTTTCTCAATCATATATCTCACGACTACATACATGAATGATAGATAGCAAATCTTGAACAAGTTCTTCTTGTGGAGAGCGTTTTTCATTTTTTTTGATTTCGATAAACAGTTAAAATAAAACACCTGGATTATCCCATCTTTCCAATGTTTCAATAGACATATGAATCATCCCCAAAAATTCTTTCAACATATACAAGTTCATAATTACATTTTAATACATATGTCTATGATGGTTTACTTTTTTGATTACTGTTTAATACTCCTCTTCCTATTTCCAATAGAATACATATTATCATAACGATATGAACAATCTCTATGCAATATTTATTTTCACATTGGAATATGATAGTTTAAATGTTATAATCCACATGAAATATTCAGAAAATAAGGGAGGATCACGTGTCGTTAACACTTGTCTTTTTTCTTGTTCTGTTTACCTTGTTTTTAAGTACATACATTGTCTTCTTTCTATGGAAGCACTTGAAAATTATAAAATATATGCCTGCTCTCTTTAGCTTTATGAGCGTTCTTTTCATTTTTATATGGAAGAGAATGACTTTCGGCTGGGAAGGTCTCGGTTTTGGCATGCTTCAATATACATTATTATTCGCAAGTTGTCTTACACTTGTATTCGCTGCTTTTTTAGAAACAAAATCCCTTATGAATTGAGGTTTATATATTGATTGACGTACCCTTTTTAAAAAGTGTCACATTAAAAAAAGAAGATATCCCTAGCTTTTCCGCATATCCTTACTGTTTACCCGCCATTCGAACATTACAATCGCTCCTTTTCCATCCAAATGTAACATTCATTATTGGAGAAAATGGAACGGGTAAATCAACATTACTCGAAGCGATTGCAGTTGCTTTAGGTTTTAATGCAGAAGGTGGAACGAAGAACTTCCATTTTAACACGTACGATTCACACTCATCTTTACATAAATACATTCGAATTTCAAAAAGTTTTAATACCCCAAAAGACGGCTTTTTTCTACGTGCTGAATCATTTTATAACGTTGCTTCTTACATTGATGAAATAGATGCTATAAAATCTTATGGTGGTATCTCACTACACAAACAATCACACGGCGAATCATTCTTCTCATTATTTATGAACCGCTTTTCAGGACAAGGTTTATACATTTTAGATGAGCCTGAGGCAGCTTTATCACCGATGAGGCAACTTTCAATGCTCATTCGCATGCACGAGCTAGCTGAACAAGGTTCACAATTTGTTATCGCAACGCATTCTCCCATTTTAATGGCTTATCCTGAATCTACTATATACTCTTTAACCCAAGAAGGGATTCACGAATCGACATTAGAAGAAACAGAGCATTATCAAACGACGAAACTTTTCTTTGAAAATCGCGATCGATTATTTCATCACTTATTTGAGTCATAAAAAAGAGGCAGCAATCGCTGCCTCTTTTTTATAATGCTTCTATAAATAAAGCTACTCCAATACCGCCTCCAACGCATAGAGAGGCAATACCTTTCTCTAATCCACGTCTTTTTAATTCGTGAATTAAACTCACCGTAATACGAGCTCCTGTACAACCGATTGGATGTCCAAGTCCTACACCACTACCGTTTACATTCACTTTCTCACGGTCTAACCCTAACTCTTTCTCTACAGCAAGGTATTGTGCAGCGAAAGCTTCATTGATTTCAAGTAAATCTGCATCTTCTAATGACCAATCTACTTTTTCTAACCCTTTGCGAATTGCTGGTGCTGGTCCAATACCCATAATTTTCGGATCTACACCTGCTACTGAATATCCAACAATTCGAGCTAACGGTTGTAAACCTTTTTCTTTCGCCTTTTCTTCACTCATTAATACTAAAACGGCACTTCCGTCATTAAGACCAGATGAATTCCCTGCAGTTACTGATCCATCTTTACGGAAAGCTGGTTTTAATCCTGCTAACTTTTCAGCTGTAATATCTGCACGTGGATGTTCATCCTTCGAAAATACAACTTCTTTTCTACGTTCTTTTATCGAAATAGGAACAATTTGATCGTCAAAGTATCCAGACTCAATCGCTTGCAACGCTAATGTGTGGCTACGAAGCGCAACTTCATCTTGTTCCTCTCTTGTAATTTCATATTGTTCAACTAAATTTTCCGCTGTTTCACCCATCATAATATGGTGAATCGGATCTTCTAAAACTTCCCACACCGTATCACGAATTTCTCCGTGCTGTAGACGTTGTCCCCAGCGGTGTTGTTTTAATGCATAAGGGCTTGAGCTCATTGCCTCTACTCCACCTGCAACAACAATATCACTTACACCTAATTGAATTTGCATTGCAGCAGACATAATTGCTTGCATACCTGAAGAACATTGACGTTGAATTGTATAACCAGTAACTGTATCAGGAAATCCTGCCGCTAATGCAGCTGTTCTTGCCGTATTTGCTTCATCAGTTCTTTGAATACAATGACCTAAAATTACTTCATCAACTTCATGTGGCTCTACTCCGCCTCTTTTTACAGCTTCCTGAAGTACAGGAACAGCTAATTCTACTGGTGTTATATTTTTTAGTGCTCCTCCGAAAGTTCCAATTGGTGAACGAACTGCAGCTGTAATGACAACATTATGCATTTTGTACTTGCCCCTCTCTTATGTAACCTAGTAAGTTTTTAGGTGAAATTCCATAAGTTGTATGTCTACAATTATCATACTATAAACATACCAAAAAATCAAAATATTTAATATAATAAAAATAGAAGGAATTAACCTTCTATTCTGTCAATGCATATAAGAATTTTTGTAATATCTTCTCTGTCGTTTCATTCAATTTCGGTAACTTGTCTACTGGAAAATATTGAAGTTGTAACCCTTCATGATCGAGCTTTAATTCTCCGCTTACATGATGTGCCTGATATAGATGAATCACATTAAAAATTTCATCTCCATTTGGATAACGGAAATAAACTTCCTTTCCTGAAAGAACACCAAGAAATTGCATTATTTTTGCACTTAGCCCCGTCTCCTCGAATAATTCTCTACGAGCAGTTTCTTCTGTCGTTTCTCCCAGTTCCATTGCCCCGCCAGGCACACCCCAATCATATGTATCTGAACGATATTGAAGCAATACTTCTTGATTATCATTTAATATAATAATTGCTGATCCTACTAAAATAAGTGGTCTCGTACCAACTACTTTGCGTAACTCTTCAATATACCCCAATATGTAAACTCCCCTTTCCTCACCCTTCCTTATCATAACAAAATTCTCTTCCTTTTGTTGCTGTAATTTTCAATAAAAAAAGGAAGCTTCCGCTTCCTTTTTTTACCGTTATCCCGCTATTTGCGGGCAGTAAGACCCCTACCTCAAAATTCAGCGAAAATAAAGAAGTTAGGTGGGGGTCGGGCTGCCCGTAAAAGCCCGATTGGTGAGGGCTAATAATCAGCGGAGGATGAAAAACCACCCCACTGATTAAAGTTTCACTTTATTTCTTAAAGCTTTCGTATTTTACAGCTTCAAAAGCTTCTTCAATTTCCTCATTGCTATAATGGACATATGTAAAACGCCCTAATTCTACTAATCTAGCTATTTCTTGTAACGCTTTATGCTGATCATATGTTTCTTCAATTGTAATATGTACATAAAACTTCATTAATGGATGTTCATATAAAGGTTCTCCCACCTCTACAAATACACCTTCAACCCCTTGCACAACTCTTACATAGCTCGCAAATTGATACAGAGCTTCTCTGTCTGAAACGATTTTTAATGTATACATATATTCTCCCCCTTTTCTTTACTATATCAAAAAGATGACCATACTACGTTATAGAACTATGAAATTTTTTCGACTTGTAGTCTATATATTCGTGTAATAAACAAGGCGTTTATCCATACATAGGACCTTTTCCCCACATATATTATAGAAAGAATTTTTTCATTTGAGGTGTTCCTTATGGATTCATACATTAACATATGTGTTTGCATTACTCCAGGCGCCGATATTTCTGACGACCGTATTGCAAAAGATTTAGCAGTTGCAGAATCAATTTGGCATCCCATTACATTTCAAATTAAAGAAGTAATTGTACTAAACGAGCTTTTCCGTTTTTCTAATCGGGAAATTAGTTATAAAAACTCCATTCAAAGTCAGGAAAAATTATCATCCTTTTTTCAAACTTGTGTTAACGAAGCTCCTGAATGTGACCTTTATATTTGTTATATTGGCAGTGATTATTTCAAAGAAACCGCAGTAATCGCTTGCGCTTACTCTCTAGCGAAACAACAACAACTTACTGGTTACATCGTTCTAACAAACTCAGCTGCTCCAATGAAAAATATATACACCCTCGCTCACGAAATTGGTCATATTTTATTCACAAGACGAATTCATGGAAAACTTACGCACGCAGATCCCCACTCTCCAACCGGTTCTGAACATCACCATTCACCATCGAACCTTATGTACCCTATAGTCCCTAGCCCTAATAAAGTTCACATCAATTCATTATTAACAAATGAACAAAAAGCGCTCTCTTTACAAAGTCCCTTATTACAAAGAAAAAAACAGTAACGATATTGTTACTGTTCAAAACAATATATTCCAATCAACAAACCAAATACCGGCTGCGAGAAATAAAAACATACAACTAAAAGTAAATGTAATCCCTCTAAAAATCCCAATATAATATTTCTTTGGAAATACTTTTTTGCATATCCAAAGCAGCCCTTTTCCTATTAAACCGAAAAACAAAACATATCCTGATGTATCATCTAATAAAGTATTAAAATATTCATCATGTATTCTTTTGGTGAAAGCAGTATAGATCCCTAAAATTGCTAATCCTAGAAACATAATAGTTAATATACATATAAATATATTTTGCACATTTGTACCCCACTTAATAGAAAATTCCGTTTGCTAATTATTTGCTCGTTACTTTCGTATCGTACAGCTAGTTTATACTTTTTCTCTCTTCAATTTTTAAATACCATCGCATTAATCCATATATACTTCCATACATAAGTAAAATCTTTGCAATTCCCCAAAATACATTTCTTTCTTCTAAGTCTTTAAATATAAACATAATTGCCAAAGGAACAATTAGCACCAAAACGCCCATCCAACCAAGAACATACACTTCTCCAATGAAAAGTAATAAAAAGATACTTGCTGCTAATATATATGTTTGTATTGTCGACAATTGCAAAATAGGTGTACCGTACCATTTATCAATAAACATCAATAATACTAATAATAAGATAGGAACCATTACTATTACGTAAATAATCCCAAACTCTACAAACTTATTTTTAAAAGAAGACATTCTAAAGGCAACAATTGTTCCAATAATCGTAATGATTAAGACGATAGGATAGCCAATTAACTGTATATTTGTTAGCGTAAATTGCTGATTCGGATTATTAAACAAAATATGTGTTAATATCCAGTACCCGCCAACCCCAATTATCATCGCAAGAATACTCTTTATAATCCCGCTTTTATCCTTCTCCATTTCTTTCGCCAATTCTTCCGCATACGCTTTTGGCGAATCACCAAATATGTCACTTACCGTCTTTCCCTCTTGCTCACCTTCTATTAAATGCAGTTCTGCATCCTCTAGAAAAGTATCCACATCTTCTTCTTTAATTCCCTTCGTTATTAAATACACTTTCGTATCGATTAAAAACTTTCCCCCTTCTTTAGAAACCTTCATTATTATCCCTCCCTTATTTAACAGTTTCTCTTCTATTCGCCTTCATCATAATTTCAAGGAAAATTAAAATAAATAAACTTCCATACAAGCATACAATTTGAAATAACATTGGCATAAGATCTTCCGATGTAAATGTTTTAAACACTAACATAATAGAAAGCGGAATAATTAAATATAAGTTTTTAAACCATCCTTCAAAATATATATTTATAGCTACCGTGAGGATAAAGATCCCTCCAGCTAATATATAACTTTGGACTAGAGTCAACGTAAACATCGTTGTAGGATATATCACATCTAATATCGTAACTGCTCCTAATAAAAACATTGGCGCGATCATGACTAAAAACCACATGGAAAACCACGTTTTTGTAAGACTTGTTACAAATGTCATTTTACGAAGCAGAAAATTAGGACCCACAACAGCTAAAATCAATGTAAAACTATAGCCAATACACTGAATAAGCGAAATCTGTAAAATCCCATTATTAACTATTAAAATAGAAGCAATAATCCAAAACGAAACGATATTCATTACCGTAAACCCAATTTGCTTCCATGTTTCCTGTCTATCCCTTTCCATCACTTTTACAAGTTCATTCGCGTATTCTTTCGGTGAACTTCCGAAAATATCTTCTACACTTTTCCCTTCACCCTCACCTTCTATTAAATGCAACTCTGCATCTTCTAAAAAGCTTTCAATATCGCTTTCTTTCACACTCTTTGCAGTTAAAAATAATCTCATATCCAATAAAAAATTTCGCGCTTCATTTGATAGCATTATTTTTTTCTCCCCTTCCCTTCAAGTAGACGCTCTACACTACTTTGCATCGCTTCCCAGCGATCCATAAATTCATCCAGTGCTTCCTCGCCTTTTTCTGTTAATGTATAATATTTTCGCTTTGGACCAGATGGAGATTCCTTCATCACACTTGTTATTAATCCTTCCTTTTGCATTCGTATTAATAACGGATAAATACTTCCCTCACTCGCCATTGTGAAACCATATTTCGCTAGTTTTTCACTCATTTCATAACCATATATTTCACCTTCAGAAATAATAGCAAGTAAGCAACCTTCTAAAATCCCTTTTAGCATTTGACTTGTCGACATATTTCAAATCCTCCCACTATCTTGTTTTACAAGATAGATAAGCGTAAGTATCTTGCTTTACAAAATAGTATAGCAGAGACTATTTTGCAAAACAAGATAGCTAAATATATTTTTCCAAATGTTTGCAGGAATTTCATTATCACCTCTCTAAATAGAGCAATAAGAGAACTTTTATTATGAAGGAGTGTTTTTCATCATGGTTACAAATCGAGTTGTCTTTTTAACAGGTGCTGCGAGCGGTATTGGTTATGAAATGGGAAGTGCTTTCGCAAAAGAAGGTGCTAAAGTTGTCATTAGTGATCGTCTTGAAGATCGTGCAAAAGAAGCTGCTGAACAATTGCAAAAAGAAGGCTATCAAGCTATCGGTTTAAAATGTGACGTTACAGCTGAAGAAGAAATTGCAGCAGCAATTTCTCAAACAGTTACTCACTTCGGTTCATTAGACGTATTAATTAACAACGCAGGCATGCAACACGTCTCACCAATTGAAGATTTTCCAACGGATAAGTTCGAACTTCTTATTAAAATTATGCAAATTGCTCCATTTATTGCAACCAAGCTTGCCTTTCCTATTATGAAGAAACAACAGTATGGACGAATTATTAATATCGCTTCTATTAACGGCCTTGTCGGATTTGCTGGAAAAGCTGCTTATAATAGTGCGAAACATGGCGTAATCGGATTAACAAAAGTGGCTGCTTTAGAGGGAGCAACTCATGGAATTACTGTAAACGCTCTTTGTCCCGGATATGTTGATACTCCCCTTGTACGAAATCAACTACAAGATTTAGCAACTACACGAAATGTACCACTTGAAAATGTTTTAGAAGATATTATTTATCCTCTTGTACCGCAGAAGCGCTTGTTGCAAGTACAAGAAATTGCAGATTATGCTATGTTTTTAGCAAGTGAAAAGGCAAAAGGCATAACTGGTCAAGCTGTTGTTATCGATGGTGGATATACTGCTCAATAAAGTGAAACTTTAATCAGTGGGGGTTTTGTTCATCCCCCACTGATTATTAGCCTTCACCAATCGGACTTTTACGGGCAGTTAATGCGGGATAAAAAATAAAGTTTGCTCACGAAGAGCAAACTTTATTTTACTTTCTATCGCGAGGATCTTCCTACTTTAGTAATTGTTTAGGGAGTTTCTCAATTGCAACAATCACTCCGTCTAATTTACTTTCAATGCGATGTAGTAAATATAGCGTTACAACAATTGGAAACCCCACATTACCTATCATCCTGATCCACTCTTCCATCTTTCTCTCCTCCCTTCATTACATAAATAAGAGGAAAAGAGAATCTTAGGCATAAAAAAACAAGCTATTTGTGATTAGCTTGTTTTTTCAAATAATGACGTAATTTCTTGCTTATATTCTCCACGTAAAATACCTTTCTCAGTTATAATTCCTGTAATTAATTCATGCGGTGTTACGTCAAATGCAGGGTTAAATACAGGCGTTCCAAGTGGCGCCACTTGTTTCCCAAAAATTTTCGTAACTTCTGTTTCATCTCTTTCTTCAATGACAATTTCAGCACCTGTTTGTTTCGTAGTATCAAATGTAGATAACGGTGCTGCAACGTAAAATGGGATACCGAAATACTTTGCTAATATAGCTAAATTTAATGTTCCTATTTTATTAGCAGTATCACCGTTTTCAACGATTCGATCTGCCCCTACGATAATCGCATTAATTTCTTTCGTTCGAATTGCATGTGCTGCAGTATTATCCGTAATAAGCGTTACATCAATGTCTGCTTGCTTCAATTCCCATGTCGTTAAACGACCACCTTGTAAAACCGGTCTCGTTTCACACGCATAAGCATGTAAACGTACACCCTTCTCTTTCCCAATATAAAATGGGGCTAATGCTGTTCCATATCTAGCAGTTGCAATACTTCCAGCGTTACAAATTGTTAAAATTTTATCACCGTCTTTAAAACATGTTAAAGCATGTTCTCCAATACTTCGGCACACCACTTCATCCTCTTGCTGAATACGAAGTGCTTCCTCTTCTAATATTTTTTGTGCTTCTTTTATTGTAGAAATCCCTCGTATAGCTTCTCTCATGCGATCAATTGCCCAAAATAAATTGACTGCCGTCGGACGTGATGTCCCTAAATAGTTACAATCTCTATTAAACTTCTTTTGAAATTCATCGATATTTGTAGCATCGTATTTCTTTGCCGCAAGCGCCAAACCAAACGCAGCTACAATTCCAATTGCAGGTGCTCCGCGTACTTCTAACATAATGATACTTTTCCATACCTCTTCAATAGTCGTTAACGTTTTGTATTCTGTACTATGAGGCAGCTTTGTTTGATTTAATACCGCAATTGCATCACCTTTCCAACTTACAGACCTCGGAACAGTTACAATTGTACTCATGCTTTTATGCCTCCTGAAATTGTATGTTGAAATAATGTTCGGAACAGTTGTATATCTGCGCTCTTTGATTCATATTTTAATAGTTCTTTCCCTAAATAAAGTGCTTGTTTTTTAGCTTGAATTCTTCTTTCTTTATCTGATATTTCATCTAAATCTGCCACGTGTGCTAGACCAATTGTTCTACGAATAAGTTCACATCCGGCAAACCCGACGGCATCAGTAAAGATATTTTGCAAAATAATTGGTAACCATTGTTTTTCTTTCGTATATGCTTCTACACCTTCTCCAATCCATAACTTCGTAAAAGTTTCTACAAAATAACTCCATGTCTTTTCTATATGGAAAAATAGTACACTTCTCTTTTCTTCTTCTCTAGATAAAGCATTTAATAATAGATTTGCAATAAATTGACCGATATCAAATCCAAATGGACCGTACGTTGCAAATTCTGGATCAATCACTTTCGTTTCAGAAGGTGATGAAAAAATACTACCAGTATGTAAATCACCATGAATAAGCGCTTCTTTTCTCGTTAAAAACTTATATTTATATTGTGCTACTTTTAGTTTTAAAGTTTTATCACTCCAAAGTTCATCAATCACTGACTGTAAATCTGACTCATAATCATTCGTATCGTAATGTCCAAACGGATCTGTAAACACTAAATCTTCTGTGATTTTACTAAGATCTGGATTAACAAATTCACTATCTAACACTCTTTTCTCTTCTGAACGTACGCCGAAATCTGAAGTGTAAAATAAAACATGTGCTAGAAAGCGACCAATATGCTGGGATAAAAGAGGATACTCTTCTCCGTCTATTAATCCTTTTCTTGTAATCGTTAGCCTTGATAAATCTTCTATTACTGTCAATGCCAACTCCTCATCATGACTGTATACTTCTGGAACGTATTCCGGTACATACTTCGCGAAAATTTGTAGTGCTTTACTTTCAATCGTTGCTCTTTTTATTGACAATGGCCAGCTCTCACCAACTACTTTTGCATATGGAAGTGCTTGTTTTAATATAATTGTCTTCTCTCCATCATCTAATTTGAATACGTAATTTAAATTGCCATCTCCAATTTCATGGCAGATTACATTCGCTTTCTTATCAAAGTATCCATGTTCTTTTGCGTAGTGTACAGCTGTTACTTCTGTTAATGAATAATATCCCATCGTCTTCTCCCCCTTTTAATTCAGAGGTTTTTCTAGCACAGAAAAACCTCTTCCCACAAAGAAAGAGGTTTGAAGTTTATCTTCTCCCCTCTTATCTGCCAGAAAGTTTACTTTCTGCTGGAATTAGCACCGTGCCTTTTGACGTCATAAACGCCCCATTTCACAATGGTATTGCGGTCGGTTGCTGGGCTTCATCGGGCCAAATCCCTCCACCTGCTCTTGATAAGAGTTTTATAATTTTTTGAATTTTTAACTTTATGATGAAGACTATACCAAGAATAAAAATCACTTGTCAACATTTTATTTGTATAATTCTGGACGACGATCTGCAAAAACTGGAATTCCTTTGCGAACCTCTTTAATTTTCTCGAATTTAAGCTCTCCAAATAAAATAGATTCCTCTTCATTTGCCTCTACTACAACTTCACCCCACGGATCGACAATTAAAGAATGACCTGCAAACTCATTATTTGGATCCTTTCCCGCCCTATTACATGCTACAACATAACACTGGTTTTCAACTGCTCTCGCCTGTAAAAGCAAACGCCAATGCGCTAAACGTACTAATGGCCATTCTGCTACAACAAATAAAACTTTTGCACCTTTAGCAGTATGAACACGCATCCACTCCGGAAAACGAATATCATAGCAAATTGTGCCAGCGCACTCTACATCATCTAGCTTAAATTCACCTGTCTCATTACCAGCTACTAAATATTTATGTTCATCCATAAGCTGAAATAAATGTACTTTACTATATTCATTGACTAGATTCCCTTCATTGTTTACAACATACATTGTATTTGTAACACCTTGCTCTGTTTGCTTCGCTATGGAACCACCAACAATATGTACACCATATTGTTTCGACCATTCTTTCAACTTTTCTTTCGTTTCCAATCCATCCCTATCTGCAATTTCAGAAAGTCTTGTTAAATCATATCCTGTTGTCCATAATTCTGGTAAGACGATAACATCTGGTCTTTCCTTCATCGCTTCGCTTATTTTATTTTTAGCGTTCTCAATATTTTTTTCTACATCACCAAAGACAATATCCATTTGAATACATGCGACTTTCATTTTGTCCGCCCCATTCCTAATTTTTTCTTTACAAAATACTGGAAAGATTATATCATTTGTCACTAGAATTGTAACAACTTTCAAAAGAGGTGAAAAGTATGAAAAATTTCCAACCTTCCGAAGTAGTAACATCATTGCCGACACAATTTTTCGCTTCACTTGTTGCAAAAGTTAACAAAGTCGTTGCAGCTGGTCACGATGTTATTAATCTAGGTCAAGGTAATCCAGATCAACCAACACCACAGCATATCGTAAAAGCTTTACAAGATGCTGCTGAAAAGGCCATTCATCATAAATATCCGCCATTTCGCGGACATGAAAGCTTAAAAGAAGCCGTGGCAACATTCTATCAACGTGAATATGATGTAGTAGTAAATCCAAAAACTGAAGTTGCTATTTTGTTTGGTGGAAAGGCTGGATTAGTAGAATTACCAATTTGTTTTACAAACCCTGGTGATACCATTCTCGTTCCAGATCCAGGCTATCCAGATTATTTATCCGGAGTTGCTTTAGCAAAAGCGCACTTTGAAACAATGCCGCTTATTGCAGAAAATAATTTTTTACCAGATTATACAAAAATTGATGACTCTATTGCCAAGAAATCCAAGTTAATGTTTTTAAACTATCCTAATAATCCTACCGGTGCTACTGCATCAAAAGAATTCTTTGATGAAACCATTCATTTTGCTAGTAAACATAATATATTAGTTGTTCATGATTTTGCTTACGGTGCTATCGGATTTGATGGTCAAAAGCCTGTTAGTTTCTTGCAAGCAGACGGCGCCAAAGATACAGGAATTGAAATTTACACTTTATCAAAAACTTTCAATATGGCTGGCTGGCGTATTGCTTTTGCAGTGGGGAATGAAAGTGTCATCGAAACAATTAACCTATTGCAAGATCATATGTATGTTAGTATTTTTGGTGCAGTTCAAGATGCTGCCCGCGAAGCACTATTAGGCTCGCAGTCTTGTGTGGTAGAACTTGTTAATAGTTATGAATCTCGGAGAAACGCTCTTATTTCAGCTTGTCACTCAATTGGTTGGAATGTAGATATTCCAACAGGATCATTCTTTGCATGGCTTCCTGTACCAGAAGGATATACATCTGAGCAATTTTCTGATATTTTGCTAGAAAAAGCACACGTTGCAGTTGCTCCTGGTGTTGGATTTGGTGAGCACGGCGAAGGGTATGTCCGTGTTGGTCTCTTGCATACAGAAGATAGATTACGAGAAGCTATTAATCGAATTGATAAATTAAATTTTTTCAAAAAGTAATTGACAACATGAAAAATATCTGACAAAATTCAGTTATCTTAAAAATTTAAACATTTCTAAATACTTCTTATCAAGAGCAGGTGGAGGGACGAGCCCGACGAAACCCGGCAACCGATCTACAATTGTAGACACGGTGCTAATTCTCGCAGCGTTACGCTGACAGATAAGGAGCTGGTTGTAAAAAAACCTCTCCTTAGCTGAGAGGTTTTTTTATTTAACTAGGAGGTTTTAACAATGAGCGGAATTATAGCGACATATTTAATCCACGATGATTCTCACAACTTAGAAAAGAAAGCGGAACAAATTGCAATTGGTTTAACAATTGGCTCTTGGACTCATTTGCCACACTTATTGCAAGAACAATTAAAACAGCATAAAGGCAACGTCATTCATATTGAAGCGTTAGACGAACAAGAACATATTAACTCTTACCTTGGCAAAAAAGTATCACGTGGACTCATTAAAATTCATTATCCATCGCTGAACTTTAGCCCCGACTTACCAGCCATTTTGACAACAACATTTGGAAAACTTTCGTTAGATGGAGAAATTAAACTAATTGATTTAACATTCTCAGACGAATTAAAGAAACATTTTCCTGGACCAAAATTTGGAATCGAAGGCATTCGAAACCTGTTACAAGTTCAAGATCGCCCTCTTCTAATGAGTATTTTCAAAGGGATGATAGGACGGAATATTGGATATTTAAAAACTCAACTACGCGATCAGGCAATTGGAGGCGTAGATATTGTAAAAGATGATGAAATTTTATTCGAAAACTCATTAACACCACTTACAAAAAGAATTGAATCTGGGAAAGAAGTTTTACAATCTGTATACGAAACTTACGGACATAAAACTTTATACGCAGTAAATTTAACAGGGCGAACTTATGATTTAAAAGAGAACGCGAAACGTGCGGTGGTAGCTGGAGCAGACATTCTTTTATTTAATGTATTTTCTTATGGATTAGATGTACTGCAATCACTTGTAGAAGACGATGAAATTCCAATTCCTATTATGGCACACCCTGCTGTAAGTGGCGCATATTCGTCATCGAAACTATACGGGTTCTCTTCTCCATTACTACTTGGAAAATTACTACGTTACGCTGGTGCTGATTTCTCTTTATTCCCATCACCATACGGCAACGTTGCATTAGAAAAAGAGGAAGCTCTTCTCATTACAGAAGCATTAACTGAGGAAGACCACTATTTCAAGAAAAGTTTTTCTGTTCCATCTGCTGGAATTCATCCTGGTTTCGTTCCCTTTATTCTACGAGATTTTGGTAAGGATGTTGTTATTAATGCCGGCGGCGGGATTCATGGGCATCCAAATGGAGCTCAAGGTGGTGGCAAAGCTTTCCGTGCTGCAATTGAAGCTACTTTACAAGGTAAACCACTCCATGAGGTGGATGAAATAAATTTGCATAGCGCACTACAAATATGGGGAAATCCTTCTCATGAGGTGAAATTATGAGCATTCAAGTATTTTGTGATTTCGATGGTACGATTACAAATAACGATAATATCATGTCCATTATGGAAAAATTCGCACCACCAGAAGCAGAGGAAATAAAGCAAAAAATTTTATCGCAAGAACTTTCTATTCAAGAAGGTGTTTCTCAATTATTTCGATTAATACCTATTAATCTACACGATGATATTATTCAGTTTTTACAAGAAACTGCTGAAATCCGTACAGGTTTTCATGAATTCATACAATTCATTAATGAAAATAACATTTCCTTTTACGTTATATCAGGTGGAATGGATTTCTTCGTCTATCCACTCTTACAAGAAATAATCCCTAAAGAACAAATTTATTGTAATGCAACTGACTTTTCAGGAGAATTTGTTGAAGTTAAATGGCCGCACCCTTGTGACGAGCAATGTCAGCATAGTTGCGGTCTCTGTAAATCATCATTAATTCGGAAACTAAGCTCTAAAGATGATTTTCATATTGTGATAGGAGATTCCATTACTGATTTACAAGCAGCAAAACAAGCAGATAAAGTATTTGCCCGTGACTTCCTTATTACAAAATGTGAAGAAAATCATATTGCTTATACATCCTTTAACACATTTCACGATATTCAAGTCGAATTACAACATTTGTTGGAGGTGAAATCATGAAACAACTTTTTCGTCAATGGTATGACTTAAGTGAAATAAAAAAAGAATTAACAACTCGGAATTGGTTTCCAGCAACAAGTGGAAATATTTCTATAAAAGTCAGTCATGATCCCCTTACTTTTCTTATTACAGCAAGTGGCAAAGATAAAACAAAAACCACTCCAGATGATTTTCTATTAGTAAATCATCAAGGAGTTCCCGTTTTAGAAACTGAGTTACGCCCTTCAGCAGAAACAATATTGCATACACATATTTATAACAGTACGAATGCTGGGTGCGTACTTCATGTTCATACAACTGATAATAATGTCATCACAAATTTGTATAGCGATAAAGTCACCCTTCAAAATCAAGAGATTATTAAAGCTCTTGATATTTGGGAAGAAGGTGCAACGATTAACATTCCTATTATAGAAAATGATGCTCATATCCCAACGCTTGGAGAGAAATTTCGAAAGCATATACAAGGAGATTCAGGAGCAGTATTAATTCGAAACCATGGCATTACCGTATGGGGCCGTGATAGCTTTGATGCAAAAAAAAGATTAGAAGCTTATGAGTTTTTATTCCAATTTCATATAAAATTATTATCAATTCAAGGAGGCGTTTCTAATGGCGCAAATTCGTATTCATGAGGAAAATACTCGTATTGAGAATGAAGTAGAAGTATCAAACTTTCTACAAGGAGAAGATGTTTTATATGAGAAATGGAATATTTCTAAACTTCCTACTCATTTAAAAGAAAATTACTCCTTAACAGATGAAAATAAAGCTGAAATATTAACGTTGTTTTCAAAAGAAATTGCGGATGTTTCAGAGCGCAGAGGTTATAAAGCATATGATGTGATTTCACTTTCAAATAGCACACCTAACCTTGACGAGTTATTAATTAATTTTCAAAAAGAACACCATCATACTGACGATGAAGTTCGCTTTATTGTCAGCGGTCATGGCATCTTCGCTATTGAAGGAAAAGATGGTCGATTCTTTGACGTTGAACTTGAGCCTGGTGATCTTATATCTGTACCTGAAAATGCAAGACACTATTTTACTTTACAAGATGATCGCCAAGTTGTAGCTATTCGTATTTTTGTTACAACAGAAGGTTGGGTTCCAATTTATTAAGGTAGCTAGTTGAATAAAAGAACTTGGAACCCCTTTTCCAACCTTTTATTCACTCTACATATATACATCCTCCTATGGAACAGGCTTATTTCATAACATTGAAGTAAGCCTGATTTTTTATTTATTAAAATGATTTGTCCCTTTCGTTTGTTTAAATCAAATATCTCGAATCGTAATTTCACTTTATCAAGTACATTTCGGAATACTTTTTGAACATTTATTGAACTTTTTTTGAATTTTTTCTGAAAATTCTGTTTTGTGTATGATATACTACAACTAATAAGAAGGAAAATAATATTGCAAACAGAGGGGGATAATCATGAGTTTACTTATCGCACTTATACTAGGAGTTATATGCGGAGCTATTCCTGTCATTTTAGGAGCTATTATGGAAGAATTAGAAGTTGGTGTTTTAGGTTTTGCTGCATCGTGTGTAAGCGCTTTATTTTTCGGTTTATATGGTGCTATTCCTGTTGCTATTCTGTGCGCATTTTATATACTACGCCATGCTCGCGCGAAACAGTTGGGTCCTAATCACATTGCACAAGTTATTCCATTCCCAATTGAAAGATGCCGTCGCGCTTCCAGCCTATAGATTATCCAACTTAAATATTATGCCTGCCTAAATAAATAAAAAGTCCTCAAATGAGGACTTTTTATTTATTTTCTTCTAGAAATTGAAACAATTCTTGCAAATGAAGTGCATCTTCGCTATAGCTAACGGATACATGACATGTCCCTTCAATCTCAGCATGCATATAAAGGGCAATTCCATCCCGATCATATTTCAATGCCATATAAAACTCCATTTCCTCTAACATCTTTTTCGAGGTTCGGATAACATAATGCCCTTTCTCATCTCTTCCATATTCAAAATTTGGTTCAAAATCGTATTTTTGTTTAAAAGCTTCTTTTTGCTTATCATTAATCTGTACACAAGTTGCTCGCTGCACAGCATCAATCATTTCGTCAAACTTTTGGAGATCCATTTCATTTACCCCCTTATATACTTTTTGTATAATACTTGTGTTCCGCTATTCTCTTTTCCATCTACGATTAGCTCTTCATACAATTCCTTCGCTAGGGTTAAACCCGGTACTGGTAATTGTAATTTTTCAGCTTCATCTAAAGCAATCTTCATATCTTTCATAAAATGCTTTACATAAAAGCCAGGTTCAAAATCTCCTTTTAACATTCGAGGAGCTAAATTACTTAATGACCAGCTACCTGCAGCTCCTGTCGAAATACTCTCTAATACTTTATCTGCATTAAGTCCAGCCTTTTTCGCATACGCTACCGCTTCACATACTCCTATCATGTTAGAAGCAATTGCAATTTGATTGCACATTTTTGTATGTTGTCCACTCCCAGCAGGGCCTTGCAACTGAATATTTGTTCCTAGTTTTTCAAATAGAGGTAAGCAAATATCATATATTCTGTTCTCTCCACCGACCATAATTGCTAGTCTAGCTTCTTTAGCTCCAACATCCCCTCCAGATACTGGTGCATCTAATGTATATATATTCTTGCTTTTCGCAACTTCATTAATACGTTTTGCCAATGTTGGTGTCGATGTTGTAAAGTCAATTGCTATCGTACCTTCATTTGCATGTTCTAAAATTCCATCTATCCCAAAGTACACTTCTTCTACATCATGAGGATAACCAACCATCGTCATAACAACATCAACTTGCTTTACTAACGCTTTCGGTGTATCACACCAAGTCGCACCCTCTCGCACTAAAGAATCCGCTTTTTCCTTCGTTCTATTATATACATATACTTTATAACCACTTTGCATTAAATGGTTAACCATACTTTTTCCCATCACACCAATACCAATAAAACCTATTGATAAATTTTTATTTTCCATCTTCTCATCCCCTTTGTTCTAATAAATCATTTACCATCTTCCGAAATTCCTTATTAAAATCATCATCCAAACTATTCTTCACATTTGAAAATAAAATAACAAACGTTCCTTTTTCTTTATTGAAATTATTAAACGTATTCCAACCAGATAGTACACCATGGTTATGGAAAAAATCAGGATATATGTAAAAGCTAAATGCATATTTTCTTTCTTGTGAAGGTGTAAACATCGCTTGTATACTTTGTTCAGAAAGAAGCTTGCCATTTATAATCGCTTCATCTAATTTCTTCATATCTCCTACTGTCGTATACATCTCACCAGAGCCATATAACCAGTCCATCCCTAATTTTTGCGCTGGTACAAGTTCTTGATCTTTCTTCACATAACCCTTCGTGAAGTTTTTATCTCCAGGCACCATATTTCCCATACCTGATTCATGCATCTCTGCCTTTGTAAATATATTTTCTTTTATATAATCTCCTAAAGGCTTTTTCGTTATATTTTCTATAATATAAGCGAGCACCATATAATTATAATCCGTATACTTCCAACCTGTTCCTGGTGGAAAATCTAACTTTTGACTTCCAATCCAATTTATTAAATTTATACGTGAAGCTACATTAACCTTTCCTTTCCCATTTTCCGGTAAACCAGATGTATGTGTTAATAAGTGATATAACGTGATGCTTTTATCTGCTGGAAATGAAGGAATATATTTATTTACATTATCTTGGATATTTAACTTCCCTTGTTCTTGTAACTGTAGAATGGATGTAGCAACAACTGTTTTCGTAATAGAACCGATACGATATTTTGTTTGAGGTGTATTTTCTATTTTATTTTGAACATCAGCATATCCATATCCTTTATTCAATATAACATGCTCTTTATCTGTCACCAAAACTGTCCCATTAAATTGCTTTCCTACTAAATACTGATCTAACTTTTGAGATATACTAGCATAATCAATTTTTTGTACTTCTTCTATATTATCTTGTACCTCTGACTCAATAGCAGGCGTTACCTTTGTTGTTAATACTGCTTGTTCCTTTGGATCTGGACTATAGAGAAAATAGTATACTCCGCCGCAAACTACAGCAGACAGTGAAACCATAGCCATTATTTTTTTTATCATATTGTTCCTCCGTCGTTACTTCATTTAAAATGGTCCCCCATATTCTATTATCAGGTAATAAAAAAAAATCGCAACAATTTGTTGCGAAAAATCACATTTTTTCTTTCCTATATATACATACTTGATTTTTCCCATTTTTTTTTGCTTCATATAATGCAATATCCGCTCTTTGCATTAATTCTTCTTTAGTAATCCCATTCTCATGTAACGCAACTCCAAAACTCGCTGTTAACTTTGAAATTCCAGAGAATTGCTTTGTTTCAATAAAAAATCGTAATGACTCCGCAACTTGAAACGCTTCTTTTTCTACCGTATTTGTCACTAATATTATAAATTCCTCTCCTCCCCACCTTGCAAATATATGTTGATTTTCAACTTTAGATTTCATAAGATCTGCTAGTTGTACTAGTGCTAAATCGCCAAAATCATGACCATATGTGTCATTTACTGATTTAAAATTATCTATATCAAACAAAATAAGTGCTATTTTTTCATCGTTACGTACTACATTCTCCCACTCTTTCTCCAATATTTGTTGGAATTTCAAACGATTATATATTTCTGTCAATGAATCTATCATTGCAAGTCTTTCTTGCTCTTGATAGATTTCATCTAATTCTGTAATCTCTGTACATTTTACTATAAATCGTGATAAGTCTTCTGGTAATGGTGTCGCACGTAATAGAAAAGTAAACTCTTCTCCTTCATAATTGTACATTTTAATTCTTCTTCCATTTGATAAAGTATCATCCAACCATGTTATATCGTGATTCGTCGAATAGTATCCGTTCTCTCTAATAAGATGTTCTGCAAACACTAAATGTTGTTCACGATACGTAAATAAATTATCATATCCGAAGAATTGTAAAAAATTCGTATTACAATCAACAATCTCATCATCTTCTACTATAAATAATAAATCATTTTGAAAATCAAACATCGTTTGAAGCAATTCTTGTTGTAAACCTACTTGCCGCACTAAAGAAAGTTGATATAAACTCTTATTCACTTCCTCTAGTACCACTTGTGGGGTTACTGGCGCTATAACAATATTACGTATTCCTAACATGAGTAAATCTGCAAACTCACTGTTTATCTGTTGATCCCAAATGATAATGAATGTACTCCGTGAATCATATATATTCTTTATATATTTTATTTGATCAACATCTGTTACATACATAATTACAATATGCGGTCTAGTTCTATGAAACAATATTTCTCCTTCTTCAAAACTATTTGCTATAAACATACACTTTGGATGGACATTTTCTATCGTTTGTTGATGTGTACATCCATCTTCTATATAAAGGACATTCAACTGAAGATCTTGTAATACATTTTGGAAAACAGTATTCTCTAATAAAAAATGTAGTATGTTCATCACTAGTCTTCACTCACTTCATATATCTTGTTTTACTGAATTCCTCACAATCATTTTATAAAAGATTGTTCTCAAAAAAATTCGATTAGTGAGGGATACATATTAACAAGCTAATTGAGAATGTTATCTTCGCCTTTTTACTCAATAAATTCCTTTTTTAGTGTATGATTGTAGGAATTGTATCGTTTGTATGAATGCCCTCCTTAGCACTTAAAACTTGACAATTAAAATAAAGTTATTATATTCTTAAATTCAATAACTTACAAAATGTAAGTAGAATATATTACATGTATTTTAAATTAAGCTGATATGTAATTTGGAGGATATATAATGACAAACAGTGACTTTTTTAACGTTTTATATGAACGCACATCTACACGTGCATTCAACCCCGAAAAAGAAATTTCATCTACAGAATTACACGAAATTTTAAAAGCAGCTGCTCAAGCACCTTCTGCTTGGAACCTGCAACACTGGAAATTCCTTGTTTTCCAAGGCAAAGATGTACAAAAAAGATTACATCCAATTGCTTATAACCAACAACAAATTCTTGATGCTTCTGCAGTAGTCGCTATTTTAGGTGATTTAGAAGCTTATAAAAACGTTGAACCCGTTTATGGTCCAATCGTAGAACAAGGATTTATGAAAGAAGAAGCAAAAGAACGCTTAGCTAAAAACATTGAATCTGCATATGCTCGTGAGCAATTCCCAAGAGATGCTGCCTTTTCAAATGCTGCTTTAGCAGCAATGCAACTTATGCTTGCTGCTAAAGCAACTGGCTGGGATACTTGCGCAATTGGTGGTTTCAACCCACAAGCACTAATGGAAGAATTTAATGTTTCATCTCGTTACGTACCAATTATGCTTATTACAATTGGTGAATCAACTTTAAAAGGTCACCCTGCACCACGCATGAGCGTAGAACAAGTAAGTGAATGGGCGAAATAATAAAAACGAAGGTAATTTCATTACCTTCGTTTTTTTATATTCTGTCACACATCCGTAATATTACAATGTATTATTCGACATCTATACATAGAGAAATCGTAATTTTCATGCTATCCCCATAAACAAATATGGCGTTTTGTGTCGAAATTTGTTAAAGTACCGAAATATAACCGTGTATTTTTGTTACAATTGTGATACAATGATAACAAATAGATAACAAGAGAGGGATTTTCATTGAGTTCATACGGAAGCTTTATCGCACTTTTAAGTTACATAGTAACTGTACTACTGCTATATTTTATTGGCGATGCTGCAAACATATCAGTGTTACAATTCCCAAAAGAAGAAGCGTTACAATTAGAAACAGAAAAACATACTGTACGATCCATTGCACCACTACTCTTAGCTCTTCCTGTATATATCATCGTTTTATATAAAAGCAAAAAAGTGTAAAGGCTACCTATTTCATTCATTTCGGTGGTCTTTACATTTTTTTGTGATATTTCCCCTATTTTAAACATCATTCCATACTAAACACCCATCTAGTCATTTAAAATGAGAAAATCCCCTAGAAAAATTTCCATTATCTGTCCAGTCACCGACTGCCAAACTTACATAGATTATAAGTGTGAAGGGGGTGATGAGGATTATGTTTGGATCATTTGGATGCTGTGATAACTTTAGAGACTGTCATCATCGTGAAAGAGAGTGTGACCATCGCGACCATCGCGAGAAAGAGAAAGAGGTAAAACCACAACAAACAGCTGTATGTAACGTACTTGCTAGCATTTCAGTTGGAACAGAGCTTTCTCTTTTAAGCATTAGAGGTAACGGAACATTCAACAATGTAATTTTTGAAGGTTTCGCTAACGGCGTTGCTCTTTTCTCTGCTTTAGCTCGTAATAACAAAGACGACAAAGATAACGATAAAGACGATAAGAACAATCAAAATCGAAATACTTTTACTGGCATTTTACGTGTTTGCCCAACTGATATCGTTGCAATCGCTATCTAATTCTGTTCTTTATCCTCAATAGCCGCAAAATAAGATTTACTTTTCTCATAGAAAAAACCTGAGATCGATTCCGAATCGTCTCAGGTTTTTTTACTATTATATGCTTTTAACTAATTCAACAACTTCTTCAGCAGTTGACATTGTTAATGCTTTTTCTGCTAATGTTTCCATTTCTGCTTTTGACAACTTGCTTAGTTGTGTTCTTGCAGGAAGAATAGATGTTGCACTCATACTGAACTCATCTAAACCTAAGCCTAATAATAATGGGATAGCAAGTGAATCTCCCGCCATCTCACCACACATACCAGCCCATTTGCCCTCTTTATGAGCAGCATCGATAACCATTTTTACAAGACGTAAAATAGATGGGTTATATGGTTGGTATAAGTAAGCTACTTGTTCGTTCATACGATCTGCAGCCATTGTGTATTGGATTAAGTCATTTGTTCCGATAGAGAAGAAATCAACTTCTTTTGCGAACTGATCTGCTAATACTGCTGAAGCTGGAATTTCAACCATCATACCAACTTCAATAGAATCAGAAATAGTTGTACCCGCTTGAACAAGTCTTTCTTTCTCTTCTAATAAGATTGCTTTCGCTTGACGGAACTCATCAAGAGTTGCAATCATTGGGAACATAATTTTTAAGTTACCGTATACGCTAGCACGAAGTAATGCACGAAGTTGTGTACGGAACACATCTTGCTCATCAAGACATAAGCGAATTGCACGGTATCCTAAGAATGGGTTCATTTCTTTTGGTAAATGTAAGTATGGAAGCTCTTTATCTCCACCGATGTCAAGTGTACGAACAACGACTGGTTGATCTTCTTTTACACCTTCAAGAACTGCTTTATACGCTCCGAACTGCTCTTCTTCTGTTGGAAGATTGTCACGGCCCATGTATAAGAATTCTGTACGGTATAAACCAACACCTTCTCCGCCATTATCGATAATACCTTGTACATCATTTGGTGTTCCGATATTAGCAACAAGCTCAACGTGATGTCCATCACTTGTTACAGTTGCTTGGTCTTTTAATTTTGCCCATACAGCTTTTTGCTCTTCAAATTTCGCTTTCTTTTCTTCAAAAGAACGAAGAGTTTCTTCAGATGGGTTTACAATTACTTCTCCATCTAAACCGTCAATGATTACGATATCGCCGTTTTGGATTTTCTCCATAACAACCTTCGTACCAACAACAGCTGGAATTTCCATAGAACGAGCCATAATTGCAGAGTGAGATGTACGTCCACCGATATCAGTTGTGAAACCTTTTGCATACTTACGGTTTAACTGAGCTGTATCAGATGGTGTTAAATCTTCAGCAATGATGATTACTTCTTCAGAAATTGTACCAGGGTTTGAGAAGTTAATTCCTAGTAAATGTGCAAGAACACGTTTTGTTACGTCGCGAATATCCGCAGCACGTTCTTTCATGTATTCGTTATCCATGTTTTCAAACATAGAAATAAACATTGATGCAACTTCATCCATTGCAAATTCAGCATTTACTTTTTCGCTATTTACTTTATCTTTTACTGGATTTACTAATTCCGGATCATTTAATACTAATAAATGTGCTTCAAAGATAGCAGCTTTATCAGCACCTAGCTCAGCAAAAGCGTGGTCCTTAATAGCTTCTAGTTCAGATTTTGCTTTCTCAAGCGCAGCGTCTAAGCGTGCAATTTCAGCAGCTTCGTTTGTAATTGATTTCTTTTCAATGTTAAATTCAGGATTCTCAAGTCTGAAAGCCTTTGCAATAGCAATCCCACTTGATGCAGCGATCCCTTGGATATTAAGAGTCATTATTCTCCTAATCCTTCGTTTTTCATAGTTTCTTCGATAGCTGCTAGTGCTTGAGCTGCATCATCACCATTTGCAGTGACCTTAATTTCCGCGCCTTGTTGAATTCCTAAAGACATAACACCCATGATTGATTTTAAGTTAACGTTTTTTCCGTTATACTCTAAGTTAATGTCAGAACCGAATTTGCTTGCAGTGTTTACAAGTAGAGTTGCTGGACGAGCATGAATTCCTGAGTCGCTAGTTACTTTAAAGATTTTTTCCATGATAATTTATCTCCTTTAAATACAGTATTTTTTTAGTTGTATAGACGTGAGTACTACATCATCTATTGTATATAATAGGCGATGTTCGGTCAACCACATCGCCTATTATAATTATAAACATTTTGCGTCAAATTCCTACTGAATGTCAATAATAGCGTTTTCGCCCTTCTTAACATTTCCATCTTTTTTCAATTCGACTTGTTGCCCTTGTTGTAAATTCGTAAAGACGATTGGTGTAATAATAGATGGTGCATTTTCTTTTACAAATGCAAGATCTACTTTTAATAATGGTTGTCCTTGCTTCACTTTATCACCTTGTGCTACAAGTGCTTCAAAGCCTTCACCATTTAATTTTACAGTATCAATACCGAAGTGGATTAAAATTTCTTTTCCGCCTTCAGACTGAATACCAATCGCATGTTTTGTAGGGAATACATTTACAATCTCACCATTAACCGGAGAAACTACTGTTCCTTCTGTTGGCTCAATCGCAAATCCATCTCCCATCATTTTTCCTGAGAATACTTGGTCAGGTACTTCTGTAATCGGTAAGATTTTTCCTTCAATTGGTGAAACGATTGTTTCATTTTCATCAACCTGTTGAGGAGCTTCTTCCGCTTTTACAGGCGCTTCTTTTTCAACATGAGGTGTACGACCTGACATAATATCATGAATTTGTGATTTTAATGTGTCAGATTTCGGTCCGAAAATAGCTTGAATGTTATTTCCAACTTCAAGTACACCGGCTGCTCCAAGCTCTTTTAAGCGGTCTTTATTTACATTTTTTTGTTCGTTAACTTGAACGCGTAAACGAGTAATACAAGCATCTAACGAAGCAATGTTTTCTTTACCACCAAGTGCTACTAATACTTCACGTGGAAGTTCTCCTGCTTCTGTTTTCCCTGCGCCTTCATTAGCATTCGCTACTTCACGACCAGGTGTTTTTAAGTTCCATTTACGAATTGCGAAACGGAATCCGAAGTAGTAAATAACTGCTAGTACAAGACCAACAATAATTACCCACCACCATGCCGTACGACCTGGTAGTACACCGAATAATATGAAGTCAATTAAACCACCAGAGAATGTCATACCAATTTTAACACCTAAAATTTGCATTGTCATAAATGATAGACCAGCGAATACTGCATGGATTCCGAATAATACTGGTGCTACGAATAAGAATGAAAATTCAAGCGGTTCTGTAATACCTGTTAAGAAAGATGTTAATGCAGCAGATCCTAAAATACCAGCTGCTAATTTTTTATTTTCTGGACGTGCTTCATGGTACATTGCTAAAGCTGCTGCTGGAAGACCGAACATCATGAACGGATACTTACCAGTTGTAAATGTACCAGCTGTTAATTCTACGCCGTCTTTTAACTGTGCCATAAAGATTTTTTGGTCACCACGGATTAATTCGCCAGCTGCATTTGTATACTGACCGAATTCGAACCAGAACGGTGAATAGAAAATATGATGTAATCCAAATGGAATTAATGAACGTTCGATTAAACCGAATATAAATGCTGCTATCGTTCTATTTGCATCAATCATTTGATGTGAGAACGTATTTAAGCCACCCTGAATGTATGGCCAAATGAAGCACATGATAATACCTACTACTAAAGAGAATGTTGCAGTTGCGATCGGTACGAAACGCTTACCTGCAAAGAAACCTAAGTATGATGGTAATTCAATGTTGAAGTATTTATTATAACAATATGCCGCTACTATCCCGACGATAATACCACCAAACACTCCTGTTTGCAGCGTTGGAATTCCTAATACGTTTGCATATGCTGGATCTGAAAATCCAATTTTCACTGGATCTGTTCCAGTGCTTGTTACTTTCACTAGTTTATCTACTTCTAAGAACACACTCATCGTTTTGTTCATAATTAAGTAGCCGACGAACGCTGCTAAACCAGCTACTCCGTCTCCACCAGCTAAACCGATTGCTACCCCAACTGCGAATAATAGCGCAAGGTTAGCGAAAATAATATCACCCGATTGTTCCATAATTTTTGCAACCATTACGAACCAATCTGCTTTTAAAGCAGGGATAACATTTGTTAGTTGTGGATTTTGAAATGCATTACCAAATCCAAGTAAAATACCTGCTGCCGGTAAAATCGCTACTGGAAGCATAAGCGCTTTTCCGACTTTTTGAAGAACACCAAAGATCTTCTTAAACATGGAAACCCTTCCTCTCTTATCTATATTGATACTTTTCGACAAACGCCAAAAAGGCATGAGGAAAAAAAAGATAGAACGATAGCTATACAAAGGGTAGTATGTCCCTTTCTTTAGCTTACATTCCCAACTTTTCTCCACTCATGCCTGATCGAATCAGTAACACGTGTCAAAAATAGGATTACGTATAAGTTCACTATAATTAAAGCAAACGTTTTCGTTATTTACCTTAATGTGTTTGTCGAATTTTGTATAACTTTGCAATAGTTATTATACATAACTATTGTAAGCGATTCAATCATTTTTTTTAACGTTTTCATTTTAGACAAAAATATATGTCTTTTTACACATGTTCTGCTTTCACTAATCGTTGTAAATGCATCGTTAAATAAATACTCTCCGCTTCATAAACAGGAAGTTGTAATTCGTTCTGCATTACTTTGACTAGCTTCCATGCCAAATTGTAACAAACTGGATATTCTAATTTTAATAAATCAGCAAAACTTTGTGCTTCTTCTACCTTTTCTCCTTTTTTCACCCGTTCAATAGCATATTGCAAATGACGAATAAGGCGTAAATAATGAATGCTTTCTTGGTCTAATGTAATTTGTAGGTTTATTTCAATTAAAGACACAAGTTGTGCAATAAGACGGGAATTTTGATTAACAGAAGATAAATCAGAATTTGTAAGCGAGCTGTAAATATGGAGTGCGATAAAGCCAACTTCTCCTTCTGGCAATATAATTTGCAAACGAGAATTTAAAAGTTGCACAACTCCTTCAGCAATTTCATATTCCTCTGGATATAGCATTTTCGTTTCAACTAAAAAAGGATTATCTATTGTAAGTCCTTGTTTTAGCCTTTTAATTGCAAAAGAAATATGATCTGTTAAAGCGATATGAATATGTTCATTTAATGGAGACTCCGCTTTTTCTTGAATGTATAACATAATATCATTCATCAATTCAATTAGCTTTTCACTCACATGTGGCACTAAAAGTTTGTATTGTTCTCGATCACGTTCATTTTTTAAAACAAACATTTTCTCAATTTGTTCTTGCTCCAACACATCTTCAGCCTTTTTTCCAAATCCAATTCCTTTACCGATCACTACTACTTCCTCGTGTTCAGGATGGCTAGCAATAATGACATTATTATTTAAAACTTTTTTAATTTCTAGATAATTACTCATATAACACCACCCTCGTACTTAAATAGCCTACTTTTATGTTACAGAATATTCTTCTTTGTCGTCAATGTAAAACATCTACCATTTGATAAAAATTCATTTTTTAGACATGTTTGTATATGGTGCGTATAATGTAAGAGCAACTGTACATAGAAAGGAGATAGCAACATGATTAAAATGTTTGTAAGTGATATCGACGGTACAATGATGCAACATGGAGGTCTAATTGATGAACAAGATATTGTAGCACTTCGCAGTCTTGCTGAGCAAAATGTTATTCTTTGTTTCGCTTCCGGGCGACTTGATAATGAAATCGCCGACTTAATGAAGGCTGTAAATACAAATTTCCATCGCATTAGTGTGAACGGTGTTTTCGTATATACACAAGAAAATAAACAACTATTATCTGCAACATTCGATTCCAGTATTCTACCTGATTTGTTAGCAATGACAAATGAAGACCCTTATTTCCGTTATGTAAGTGATGAGCATAATTACTATATTGAAGAAAAGACACCTTTTATTCATGAACTCGAAAAACAAATAACAATGACTTCTGTTGAAGAACCAAATTTATTACAGAAAATCGATGATACAATTTTTCCAAATAAAATTTCTATCGGTGGAACAAAGGAAAACTTACAACTCCTTCAAAAAAAGATTGATGAAAAATTCCATGGAAAAGTTAGTACTTTCATTTCAGCTGAACAATGTTTAGATGTAATGCCACCAAATATTAGTAAAGGTTCTGCTATTTCTGTTTTATTACAAGAGTTTCAAATACAACCAGAGGAGGTTGCGTGCATAGGGGATTCTTACAATGATATTCCAATGTTTTCTTTAACTCCTCATAGTTTTGCTATGTCTCAAGCTGATGACGCGGTAAAAGAGCACGCTCACTATGTAGTAGATGCTGTCAAAGATGCCGTTAACCAAGTACTTGTTTATAATGAAGAAGCAAATAAAAATACGACTCGATCCTTATAAGGATGAGTCGTGTTTTTATTTCTTTACATGTTGAAAACATCAAAGTTCACTGTACTTCACAAACTGAAATATATTACTTGTTACGTGCGATGTTCGTAATAAACTTGTAACGATCCCCACGATAAATACATTTCACATACTCTAACGGTAACTCACCTTCTGAATATGACCATTGACGCATTACAAGTACAGGCGCCTTTTTAGGAATATGCAGATGTTCAGCTTCATTATCCGTTGCAATTGAAGCTTCAATTGATTGAGTAGCGCGAACAAGCTTAAAGCCCAGTTTTTTCTCTAAATGTTCATATAAAGATTGTTGCAATATTTCTTCGTTAATATCTTTCACAAGAGTTGGCGACAAATATGTCGTCTCAAATGCAATCGGTTCGTCATCAGCTAAGCGCGTACGCCTCACTTCATAAACCGATTCTCCCTCTTGTATTCTCAGCCGGTCTGCTATTTTAGCAGTAGCTGGAACTAGGCGGAAACTTAATAACTGGCTGCTCGGTTTCATACCACGAGAAATCATATCTTCTGTGAATCCCGTCATTCCTTGCAACTTTTGCTCCACTTTCGGAAGTTGGACGAACGTTCCAATCCCACGTTTCCGGTATAAATAACCTTGTTCCACTAAGTTATTAATCGCCTGTCTGATTGTCATACGACTCACTTCGAACTTATCACAAAGTTCATTCTCAGATGGAATTTTATCTCCCGGCTTCCATTCGCCTTCCTCAATTAGCTGTTTCACCCACTCTTGAATCTGATAATAGATCGGAAATGGTGAATACTTGTCGATGTTCATCAGCAATCGCCTCACTGCATAAAGATAGAGCTTCTGGATCTGCGATTACGGTTACATTCGGATGACGTTGTAAAACTGTCGCAGGACACGCCTCACTATATTCACCTTGCAATAATTCTTTAATAGCTTCTGCCTTTTTAGATCCCATAGCAACAAGTAGAATTTGTTTTGCTTTCATAATACTTCCAATTCCCATTGTAATCGCATGAGTCGGCACATCTTCTTCATTTTCAAAGAAGCGAAGGTTTGCTTGGCGTGTAGATTCTGTTAATTCTACAATGTTAGTTGGAGAATTAAATGGTGTTCCTGGCTCATTAAATCCGATGTGACCGTTTTCACCGATTCCAAGAATCTGTAAGTCAACTGGGTTAGCTACTAGAATGCCTTCATAACGCTTGCACTCTTCCTCTAAATCACTTGCCATCCCATTCGGTACATAAGTTTGTTTAAATGGAAGATGATCAAACAACTGTTCTTGCATGAAATAGTGATAGCTGTTTTTATCTTCGTGTGGTAAATTTACGTACTCATCTAAGTTTACAGTGGTTGCATGACTTGTATCAAGTTTATTTTTTCGCATTTCTGCATAAATACCTAATGGAGAGCTTCCTGTAGCCATTCCTAAAGTTGGATTTTCTTTTGATTTTACAACCTCTTTAATTAACTTATAACCTGCTTCTGCTAATTCTTCTGGAGTTTTTACAACAAGAATATTCATCTAATTACTTCCCTTCCTTCATATGAATTCCTAAACGAACCGTATCATATACATGTAATTCTTCAGTCATAACAACAAAGTCTGCATCTTTACCTGCCGCTAACGCGCCTTTATTATTTAATCCAAACTCTTCTGCTTGGTTAACTGATGTCATCAACACTGCATCCTCGATTGAACATCCTGTAAATTCAATTACATTTCGGAAAGCTTGATCCATTTTCAAAATACTACCAGCTAACGTTCCATCTTCTAATCGGGCACTGCCATCTTTTACATGTACTGGCTGTCCGCCAAGCTCATATAATCCTTCTTCAAGACCTTTTGCACGCAT
The DNA here is from genome assembly GCF_036963225.1 of Bacillus sp. JJ783. Taxonomy (NCBI): domain Bacteria; kingdom Bacillati; phylum Bacillota; class Bacilli; order Caryophanales; family Bacillaceae; genus Bacillus; species Bacillus sp. JJ783. Next base: position 34,624 of record NZ_JBALMG010000086.1, read on the forward strand.
TGCATCTGTAATGACACTTACTTTTTTCGGTCCTTTTAATTTATATGCTAATTTCACCATATCAGGGTGAATGTGAATACCATCTGTAATTACTTCAACCATTACATCTGGATTTAATAACACATGACCAACAACTCCTGGTTCACGATGATGTAATCCACGCATTTGATTGTATAAATGTGTTGCATGTGTAATTTTTCTATTTTTCAGTTGTGCATCAATCGCATCTGTATGCCCCATTGTGCCAACAACACCTGTTTCAGCAAGATACTGTTCAAACTCTAACGCACCTTCTTCTTCCGGTGCATATGTTACTAATTTAATTAGATTACCGCTTGCTTCCTGCCATTGTTTAAATTGCTCGATACTCGCAGGAACAATATGTTCAAGCGGTTGTGCACCCGCACGTTTTTTTGAAACATATGGTCCTTCTAAGTGAATATATTCGAAATGTGCTCCTTTATCTTTCGCTTCCTTCGCAGCACTTAGCGCCGCTTTAATCGCTTCTGGAGCTTGTGTCATTGTTGTTGGGAAGTAAGTTGTAACTCCTTCTTTTAACATTTCTTTACCAAGAGTTACTAATCCATCGCTATTTGCATCCATCGCATCAATATCGTATCCACCATGAATATGAACATCAATCATACCTGGAATCACAGTCTTTCCTGCCGCATCTAACACAGTTTCATTTTCTTGTGATACATATTGAGCCATCAAACCAATTTCTTTAACTGTTTCTGCGTAACGAATAAATCCGTTTTCCACTACTTCTTTACCTGTATAAATTTTGGCATTGATGACAACTTGCGTTTTCATTTTCATCGATCCTTTCCCATGAAATACCTACTTATTATTATTACCTTATTCGCCTAATCCCATCTTAATATACACACAAGTAGTTGTCTATACATTCTAATGAAATTTCCTCTTCGTTCAGCGAAAAAAGGAAATTGATTTCTTTTTCATTATAATATATATTATCCATTTTTTCCAAAATGGATAATAACCTCTTATATAATTAGTTACTTAAGTAATGGCATAAGACCGCTTGCCCCCATAGTAATATGTTCACCATCTGTTTCTATTTCTACAGTTCGCTTGTTTGTTCCGTATATCATTATACCACGCTGTTTTAATCGTCTTACTACACTTTGATGAGGATGCCCATACGGATTTCTACTCCCGTACGAAAGAATAGCGAATTGTGGATCTACTTTTTTTAAGAATGTTTCACTCGTTGAAGTATACGAGCCATGATGCCCAACTTTTAATACATCTGCATGTACATCAAATTGCTTTAATATTTCATTTTCCGTCCGTATATCAGCATCACCCATTAATAAAAAGTCCGCTTTACCATATCGAATCTTTAACACAATTGAGGACTCGTTATTCTCGTCTTTTGATTTACCATTGTTCAATACTTGTATAGAAACATGTGGATCTAGCGGTATGTATTGTCCTTCCTTCACTGAAATGAAAGGAATGCCTCTTTTTTTAATGTTATTCCGATACGTATGATAAGTAAATGAACTATATGTTTTCCCACTATCTAATACGAGTGAAACTGGCATTTGTTCTACAATTGGAATAAGCCCCCCTATATGGTCCATATCAGGATGAGTACTTACAATCACATCTAAATGATTAATTCCTTTTTCAATTAGTTTTTGAATAATAACCTCTCCCGCTTCATAAGGGCCCCCATCTATTAACATCGTTTGACCATTTGGCAATGTAATAAGTGTCGCATCACCTTGTCCAACTTTTAAAAAACTCACTTTCATTTTACCGAAATGTTGCCGCTGCATATGTATAGAAGACGTAGTATGAATAGACATCATATATCTTTTAGCCGATGCGCTGTTTAACGAAAAACATAATAAAACAGAAACCAACAATAGAATACTCCGTACACCCTTCATAGCTCGTCTCCTTTTTTCATTTAGTATGGCACGCTCTGTAATTGATATACAAAAAAAGCTTAGCAAAATGCTAAGCTTTTATTTTGATAATTCCTGTAAAGAGCCAAAGAATAAATCTGCTTCATTCATTTGTTCATTTTCTTCCGAAAGAGGTGGTAAATCATCTAACGTTTTCAATCCAAACGTATCTAAAAACTCTTTCGTCGTTCCGTATAAAATAGGGCGCCCTGGTCCTTCCGCTCTTCCCGTTTCTTTTATAAGTAAGTGTGAAACTAACGTTTGTAATGCCTTGTCTGTTTTCACGCCTCGAATCTCTTCCATTTCTGTCCTTGTAATCGGTTGACGGTACGCAACGATTGCCAACGTTTCAAGAGCTGCTTGAGACAGTGACGCCGTTGTTGGGGTATCTATTAATTTTTGATAGTATGCAGCATGTTCTTTCTTTGTTGCAAAACGATACACTTTTGCATATTGCACAATTTGCAGACCGCGATTCGATCCTTCACATTCTTTTTGCATTTCCTCTATACTGTTTATTACTTCTTCCACTTCAACTTCCAGAACTTTAGCTATCTGTTCCGGATAAATCCCTTCGTCACCTGCAACAAATAAAAGCCCTTCAATAATCGCCTTTTGTTCTTTTCTATCCATTTTACGAACTCCTTCCTCCTATTTCCCATAAAAAATACACATAAAAAAACCGAATCACAGTAAATGCGTTCGGTTCAATATTTCTTCTCTCGTTCCAAACGATACATTAAAACCTAACATGAGATAAAATATTTCTATCCCATCTTCACTTGCTGGCTCTATAAGGATTTATTAGAGCTTGATACGAAAATTTCATCAAAATTATGTTCTTGCTCAATTATGATTTGTTGATTTTTCATTAGCTCAAGAACCGCTAAAAATGTTACAACCATTATTTCACGTTCTTCATCAGCAAACAAATCATAAAAACTTTGACGACCGCCTCTTACTTCTAACTGCTGTAGAATATCCGTCATTCGCTGTGCAATTGGGATTTCTTGGCGAGTAATTCGCGTTGTTACGGGGGTCTTTGCTTTTTTACGACGCATTAGCTTTTGAAATGCCGCTAACATATCATATAACGTAACATCAAGAGGTAAGCTTGTCTCCTCTTCTTGTTGAAATGATGTAAAATCAATTGGCGGACGTGTATATAGCTGTGCTCTTTCTTGTTCTCTTTCTTTTAACTCAGTAGCAACTTGCTTATATTTCTTATATTCAATTAACCTCTCCATCAATTCTTGACGAGGGTCATCTATAAAGTCTTCACCGTTATCAGGTACATCTTCTTCTTGTTTCGGTAACAACATTTTACTTTTAATTTGTAATAACGTTGCAGCCATTACTAAATACTCACTGGCAACATCTAATTGTAATTCTTTCATCGTATGGACATAAGATAGATATTGCTCTGTAATTTCCGCTACAGGAATATTATATATATCAATTTCGTAACGATGTATTAAGTGTAACAATAGATCTAAAGGCCCTTCAAAAGCCTCTACTTTAAAATTATACTGCACAAAGCATCCCACCACATTTTTTCTATAACACCATAAGTATAGAGCATACTCATGTTCTATCCAACCTTTTTAAGAAATTTAATTAAAAATAGACCTATGCCCATGTCATAATGCCCACCGCTTCATATGATAACAATGTAGTAAGAACAATGTAGGAGGTCAAAAAACTATGGGTCACGTTGATTGTGGTTTTAGCGGTGGGTTCGCATTACTTGTTGTACTGTTCATTTTACTAATCATTGTAGGAGCAGCTTGCTTCTGCTAATAGGAAGCAAGAAAGCGACTAGGGATACTTCCCTAGTCGCTTATTGTTAATATTTCTATGATAAACTGTACATATAACCGTTAGACAGGAGCGAAAAAAAATGTATCCTACCGAGTACATACAATTTTTAATTCATTTTCACGGAGACTGTGATTATTTTGAATGTCATGAAATATTAGAAGAGTATTGGAAATTAAAACCTAGAGGAGAACGCGACACTTACTTAGTCGGTCTCATTCAAATTGCTGTTTCCTTATACCATCACAGACGATCCAACTGGAATGGCGCAGAGAAGATGATAAAAAGCGCAATAGCACTTTTAGAAAAGAACAGTGTGCCGTTACATCAATTAGGAATAGATCATAAACAACTTATATTCTTATTAAATGAAAGGTTACAATCTATCCACAAAAAGGAATTTTTCGCGCCGTTATTTTTACCATTATTAGACGCATCGTTAGAAAAACAATGCATACAGTTATGTAAGAAACAAAACCTCTCTTGGAAAGATGTGAATTTCATTCCTGGTGAATATATCATAAATAAGCACACATTGCGTGATCGAACAGAAGTCATTTCTGAACGACACGAACAACTACAAAAAAGAAAGCAGAGATAATAAACTACTTATCCCTGCTTTCATGAATGTATATTTTGTTCAAGCTCTTTACACTTTTTGCAAAAACTTGCTGTTTGCTCATTTCCGCAAATTGTAAACTCAAGAAATTTACTCTTAAGCTCTTGAACCATCTTCGTCCCAATCCCCATATGACGGTGAGACGGATTCACGCTCAAATGCTGAATTTCCAATACCTGATCTTCTTTTTTTATAATCCCCATTATCCCAACAAAATCTTCATTTTGTTTCCACAAATACAATTGCCAATCCTCTTTCGCTTCATACTCTTTCATTGTCAATTGTAATGTTTTTACATCTTTTTCAGTTGGCATAAATGAAAGAAGCCCCATTGCAATTTTTTCATAACTTTTTTTAAAACGAATTAACATAACCCTTATCCCTTCTTACAAAAGTTACAAACTATTTATCCCATCAATCACTCTTTTCATATCACATTCATTCTACAATATTTTTACCAGAGTGAGAAGAGGCTGAAACAACTTGATAATCATACAAAGCGTTAAGAAGAAAGTCAAATATATGTTTCCACGCTATTTCTCTCTATTACACCGCTCAAAAAAGAGACAATACTGTATAGGAACTAAAAGGAGAATCCCTTTCTCATTACATTTCAATTATTAACCACTTTTGAACAAATTAGTTCTACCAAAAGCAATATGTTAAGAGAAATCCATTTATTGAAGCATATAATTCGTACTCCATTCTATGTATTTTGTTAAAAGTGTGTTCTTATGAACAATATATTTTAACGCTAGTAGTCGTCCTATTTGTGTCATATACTTTAAAATATATACCGATTCCTGTTTATAGAAAATAAAAAAAGAGAGCAAAATCGCTCTCTTTTTCTCATAACTTACTCTTCCCAAACTTTAACTTCTTTCATTACATCACCTTGACGCATGTTTAATACTGTTTCAATACCGCTTGTTGCTTTACCGAATACAGTATGTACGCCATCTAAATGCGGTTGTGGCTCATGAACAACAAAAAATTGGCTACCACCTGTATTACGGCCAGCATGTGCCATAGAAAGTGATCCAACAAGGTGTCTATGAGGATTTCCATCAGTCTCACATGGAATAGAGTAACCTGGGCCACCTGCACCTGTGCCTGTTGGGTCTCCACCTTGGCTTACGAAGCCAGGAATAACGCGGTGGAATGTCACACCATCATAAAATCCTTGCTCTGCTAATTTTTTAAAGTTTTCTACTGTTTTTGGTGCCTCTTCTGGGAAAAATTCTAAATCGATTTTTTCGCCATTTTCCATTAATATGTATCCTAAAGTTTTCATATGTATATGTCTCCTTTCAACTATCTCAGCACTATATTACCATATTCATGACGAGAAACAAAAAGAATCCGACAATCTGCATACTTCTTTTTCGAAATGTGGAAAAAGCTAGGTGACAAATTTTAAAAATATACTATAATAACTGTGTTGCCCGAAAATTTCAGAAAGAGAAAGGGAGCGATTTTTCGTGAAAGCGAAATTACTAGCTCTGCTATTAGCTGTAGCCGTATTTATTATGCCAACAGCTTCATTTGCAGACATCATTGAGGGAGAATCAATTGTTACACTAGGAGAAAACTTATCTGAACAACAGAAACAAGAGCTGTTAAAAGAAATGAAAGCACCAAAAGATGCTACAATCATCACTGTGTCTAATGCGGAAGAACATAAATTTCTAGAAGGAATTGTTCCAAAAGCACAAATTGGTACAAGAGCAATTTCCTCTTCTATGATTACATACACAAAACCAGGGTCAGGTCTCATTGTACGCTCAAAAAACATTAATTCGATAACAGATGCAATGTACACAAATGCACTTATTACAGCAGGTGTGAAAGATGCAGAGATTCAAATTACTGCACCATTTAAAGTTTCCGGAACTGCTGCTTTAACAGGTTTAATGAAGGCCTATGAAACAACATCGAACAAAGAAATTCCAGAAGATGTTAAAAAAGTAGCCAATGAAGAAATGGTACAAACAGCAAAACTTGGTGATAAAATCGGTGAAGAAAAAGCAGTTCAACTTGTTGCAAAAATTAAAGAAGAAATTGCAAAAGAACAGCCAAAAACAACTGAAGATTTACGTTCATTAATTAAAAAAATTGCTGATCAACTTGGCATTACATTAACAGATGAACAGTTGGATAACTTAGTATCGTTATTTGATAAAATGAAAAATCTTAATATCGATTGGAACCAAGTTGGTAGCCAATTAGATAAAGCAAAAGACCATGTGTCTGCCTTCTTAGGTTCTGAAGAAGGGCAAAGTTTCCTAGATAAAGTAAAAGATTTCTTCTCTAGTATCATTGATTTCGTTAAATCTTTATTCAAGTAAAAAAGAAGCTCGCCAGTGACGAGCTTCTTTTTTATACAAGTAACGGTAATTTCATAATAGCTTCTTCAACCGAACGAACAACATGATTTGCTTTCTCCTTCACATACGGATGAGCATGATGGAGGCTGAAGGAGTGCGGGGTTACTTCAAACATAGAAATATCATTGAAAGAATCTCCAATACACGCAACTTCATTTGCTTCAATTTGTAAATGTTCCATTAATCGCTTCAGAGCGCTTCCTTTACTTACACCTCTTGGCATAATGTCAACATATCGCTTACCCGATATAAAGACTTCCGCTTCGCTATGAAATGTATCTCTCAACTCTTGATCTAATGCTACAATTTTTTCTTCTTCGCCAAAAACAAATAATTTCGCAGGATGTACAGTCTTCCCAAATTCCTCTTCTAATTCTTCGATTTCAGCAATATGCACTCCCATATACTCTTCAAAAGTATGGTGATGTTCATTCTTCCTTTTTGTATATCGCTGCTCATTTGCACAAACAATATCTGCTAGTCCCTTTTTATGTATATATCGATATATTTCCTGGGCAACCCCATCTTCAAAACTCGATTCATGAAATACCTTTCCATCCGGTAGTATCATTGTCGCTCCATTTAAACTAGTTGTGTAATACGGGAACGAAAACCTTTTTACCGCCTCATCAATTCGGTGAGTAAAACGGCCAGAGGCAAAACAAATATTTGTCCCTTTTTCAGCTAGCCAACAAAGCGCTCGTTCATCTTCTTTTTGCATATGATTCACATTGTAAACGAGCGTATCATCTAAATCACTTACAAATAGTTTAATCATGTCCTCTTCCCCTCTCATACACAATATCTACTCTAATTGTACAAAAAAAATGTTTGATTTTTGTTAAAAAAACAATAAATTTTCAATAAAAAATAAGCAGGAGCATAATCCCGCTTATTTTTGTCTTCGCACATTTTGAGGTCTTACAATACTTGGACGAACCTTTAAACTAGACATAGTTGGACGAAGTAAAATTTTCGTTAACGCGCCCCAATCAAACGGTAAAAACGGCCATAAATACGGTGTTTGCAAGCTTCTTATAGATGTTAAAAATAGAATTAATATCGTCATTCCAATGACAAATCCCATTTCATGAAATATGCCTGTTAAAATAATTACAAACAATTTCCCTATCTTATTCCCAAGCCCTAGTTCATAACTCGGCGTAGCATATGCACCGATCATAGAAACTGCTACGTACAAAATAACTTCTGGTACAAACAAACCTACATCAATTGCAATTTGACCAATTAATATAGCTGAAATTAATCCTGCTGCAGAAGACAATGATGTCGGTGTATGAATGGCAGCCATCCTTAAAAATTCGAGTCCGATTTCCGCCATCAAAATTTGTAGTAAAATCGGTAAATGCGTCATTTTATTCGGTCCAATGAAAGCAAGACTTTCCGGTAAAAGAGTTGGATCAAAAACAAAAACTAACCAAAATGGCAGTAAGAACAGCGAAAATATAACACCTAAAAAACGTACCCAGCGTAAAAATGTACCTACAGCTGGATTTTGTCTAAACTCTTCTGCATGCTGCAAATGGTGGAAATATGTTGTTGGAGTGATCATAGCACTTGGCGATGTATCAACGAGCACTAACACATGTCCTTCTAACAGATGATTTGCTGCTACATCTGGTCTTTCTGTGTATCGGATAAGCGGGAATGGATTATAACCTTGTTTGACTACAAATTCTTCTACTGTTTTATCCGCCATCGTAATCCCATCTACTTCAATACTATTTAATTCTTGTTTTATAATCTTCACTAAATCCGGATTTGCAACATCTTGTACGTATGTAATACAAATATCCGTTTGCGATCTATCCCCTACTCGAATCATTTCATTTCGAAGACGTGGATCGCGTATTCTTCTACGAATTAAAGCTGTATTTACAACGATATTTTCAACAAAGCCATCCCTTGCACCGCGCACTACCTTTTCTGTATCTGGTTCTGTCGGTGTCCGGCCCGGATAACTACGAACATCTATTGCGAACGCTTCCGTTTCACCTTCCACAAATATAACAATGAGCCCCGATAATACTTGGAGCATTACCTCATCCATCGTTTTTACTTTACTTACTTGTTGATGAATTAAACGATTCTCTAAAAGCTTTACTGTATCTTCTTCTACATCCCTTATTTCATTTGTATCCACCGCTTCTTCTAAAATAGGGATAATATAATTCGTATCACAAAGTCCATTTACAAATAACACACCAATTTCTTTATTTAAAATTTGAAATTTACGAATACCAACATCGTATGTAACACCCAGTCCAACTGTTTGCTTTAAGTAATTTTCATTATCACTTAAAAAAGATGAAATCGGGATATTCACTTTTTTAGGCTTCGTCATAAAACCCACTCCTTTCCAAAATTAATTGAATCGCTTTTCTAGTAATAGGTGATCCTCTCTCCCATTCATCATTTCCGCACATCTTGCCAATATCACCGACCCCCACTATGACAGGAACATTCAGACCATCTAAACAATAAATCGTATCCCCACTAATCCTGCCAACTTCACCATCTGGGAGTCCAAATTTATCAACGCCATATTCTGTCAAATTCCCATTTCGATCTACACTTACATCTACACGCGCCCATTCCCAATGATGTGTATTAGATGCTACCGCTAAAATACCCAGTACATCAACTTGTTTATGTGTTGCGACATACTTTAACGCCTTTTCACCAGATCCTTCTCCTATAAATCCGCTGTCATCAAACATGACAAATACAGGGTCATATGGCGTTTGCATAATAAGCTCAACAACTTTCTTCCCTGTCAATTTGGTCGGATTACTTTGCGATGCCGAAATACACCTTCCCCCAAATTCCTTTGTTAACAGCTCAATTGTCCGCTTTGCATATTCATCTCCATCTGTGACCAAAACAACCCTTCGTCTCATTTGATTTATCCTTTCGGTTTACATATAAGTGCAACAAAAAATGAAAATACTATCGCTGCTGAAATCCCCGCAGACGTTAAGCTAAACATACCGATTCCAATTCCTAAATATCCATGTTTTTCTGCCGCATGCATTGCCCCATGCAATAGTGAGTGTCCAAAACTTGTAATAGGGACCGTTGCCCCAGCACCTGCAAATTTTATAAGCTTATCGTACAATCCGAATCCGTCTAAAATAGCTCCGGCGACTACAAAAGTTGCCATTAAATGTGCCGGTGTTAACTTTGCGAAATCCAGCAACACTTGTCCAATTACACAAATAGCTCCTCCTACAAGAAATGCGTATATAAAATCCACAATTCACTCTCCTTTAACGCTTTCAAACACAACACCATGCGCAATCGTTGGAATCGTTTCCTTCTGTTGCATCATCATGGGGCTTAATAAAGCTCCAGTTGCAACGACAAAAATTCTTTGTAAATTCCCTTTTTGCATTTCACGCAATAAATGGCCGTATGTTACAACAGCTGAACAAGCACAACCACTGCCCCCTGCAAACACTTCTTCTTGATTTGAATTGTAAATCATTAATCCACAATCATTATATACATTCCCCAAATCATACCCTTCCTCAAGTAAAAGTTGTTTCGCAATTGGTGTCCCAACAGCTGATAAATCACCAGTAACAATAAGATCATAATCAGCTGCACTTCTTCTCAAATCTTCAAAATGCTGTTGAATTGTATGAGCAGCAGCTGGTGCCATCGCTGATCCCATATCTAAAGGATTAGCAATTCCTAAATCCTGTACTTTGCCGATTGTTGCTGCTGTTATTTTAATTGCACTCTCCTCATTGCTAATTAATATTGACCCTGCTCCGGTAACAGTTGAGTTTGCTGTCCCTGGCTTTTGTCCTCCGTATTCTGTTGGGTAACGAAATTGTCTTTCAGCCGTCGCATTATGACTACTTACTGTAGCTAAAATACGATTCGCAAATCCACCATCTATAAAAGCTGATCCAACAGCCAAAGTTTCCATTGACGTCGCACAAGCGCTGAACATCCCTAAAAAAGGAATACCATACTCACGAGCAACGTAATTTGCTGTCACTGTTTGGTTTAATAAATCTCCCGCTAAAAAGAAATCAATTTGTGATTTTTTTATATTCCCTTTTTGCATCGCTTGTTGAATTGAGTCTGACATTAACCTTCGTTCAGCAAGTTCCCAGTTTTCCTCTCCGCAATGTAAGTCAGAATATGAAATATCAAAATCCTTTCCAAGAGGGCCTTCAGCTTCTTTCGGACCGACAGCAGTACCAGTTGCATTCACGAAGATATCATTTTGAAATACCCACGTTTGTTTTCCTGTCAATCTCATATCTGTCCCTCCTTTAAGACATTAAAATTTGAAATGTATATCTTATTAACCCGATAACGTATGCACCGACGACTCCAAATACAATGACACTTCCTGCAAGCTTAAACATGTTAGTAGCGATTCCTAGAACAATCCCTTCACTCCTATGTTCTAGTGCCGCACTCGCCATAGAATTCGCAAATCCAGTAACTGGTACTGCTGATCCCGCTCCAGAAAACTGCCCGATTTTATCATATACACCACACCCTGTTAAAATCACTGATAGTAAAACAAGAGTTGCAACTGTCGGATTTCCTGCCTCTTGTTCACTAAAGTGAAAATAATGTATATAAAATTTCATCAATATTTCTCCGACTGTACAAATGAGCCCACCTACAAGAAATGCCTTCGCACAATTTAGCAAATAGTTTGGCTTTGGATGGTACTCCTTCACTTTATTTATGTAATCATCTTTCAGTTTTCGCCTTGTCATATATATTGCCTCCTACTTTACGAAATAAATCCAGTGAAACAATGAGCCTATTACTTTTCCAAGTACAAGAGCAACGAGTAAAACAACAATTTTCCCCTCTACCCCTACCCGTTTCGCTAAAATAGGTAAAACATTTAATACTTCTGTTAATGCCGCAGCTAGCATTCCAATGAATGTGCCACAAAATAAGCCTATTATTACGAGCCAATATTGCGACGTTTGAAATGTAATATTTTTCAAACTACACCAAGCCCCTGTTAAAGTACCTGCAATGACCGCCCACTCAAAATATTGAATATGCTTTCCACTTCTCGTTAATTGAGCTAAGCGCGGGATAATACCGAGAACAGCTAAAAATGCAACATATCCACTCCCTACAGCAATCCCTCCAGCTAAACCAATTAATACAACAAATGCACACTCAATCATCAGCAATCTGTTTCGTATTATCCCTATTTTCATGAACGATTACGTATTGATCGAGTGACTGCTGATATTGAAACATCTCAACTTCTAATGGGCTTGGCTCTTCATTAATGCGCTTTTGAAATACATGATTAAAAAATAAAATCATGCCTAACCCAAGACCTAGTGAATATGGAATTTGAAATAAAAGCGGTTGCTCCTTAAATTCTCCAGTAATCATGTAATATAACCGTTGGTGTACTTGTTGCATACTTACATCTTCATGGAAATAAATGATTGCAAGGGCCGCTCCAATGAAAAGTAACAACCATACAAGTCCGAAGAAAACCGGATGCACTTTCTTTTTTTCGTATATAATTTCAACAAGAGTTTGTCCAGATCCAAGTAAATTAATTTGTATATGTGCTATCTTTTGTTGAATAATTTCAATCACTTTCATAACATCAATTACAACATGTGTTTTATCATGCGCTGTTATTTTGTAGACTATCTCATTCTGTAACGACTCAACTACAAAAGAATCTCCGGCAAGTTGAGCAACATCGCTCAGCTTTACTTCATACGTAGGAGACACTTTTAAGCGATTGCGCATTTTAATATAAATCGTTTGTTCCAATTTTCATTCACCCCTTCACTCTTCCTCGTAGTTGTAGTATGGTTATTGGAATTTTTTCTAATACAATTTTTTCATAAAAAAACATCTGTACCGTTTCGGTACAGATGTTTTTCAGCTACGCCTTTTTCTTAAATAAATTTGCAATACTTAATGCAAGTCCTCCCCAAATGACTACTATACCTATAACCATCATCATAATCGCTGATCCGCTCATCATGAAACACCTCGGTCCTTCCATTCTTTTTCAAGCTGGGCAGAGTCTGAATGTATTTGTGCATTCCATTTCTTCAGACTAATGACTAGTGCAACTATAAGAAACGCTGCCGCTATCGACCAACCGTACGTTACAATAAAAAAAATCGAATAGATAGCTATTCATCTATTCGATCTTTCATCTGTTTTAATATTTTCTTTTCAAGTCTTGAAACTTGTACTTGCGAAATGCCTATGCGCTCCGCTACTTCTGATTGGGTTTGGTCTTTATAATAGCGCAAATACACAATTAGCCGTTCTCGTTCATCAAGTTCTCTAATTGCTTCTTTTAAAGCAATTTTATCAAACCATTTCGTTTCCGATTGATCTGCAATTTGATCTAAAATAGTAATTGGGTCTCCATCGTTTTCATACACAGTTTCATGTATCGACGAAGGAGCACGACTCGCTTCTTGCGCCAGAACAACTTCTTCCGGCGTTAGTTCAAGAGCCTCTGCTACCTCATTAATCGTTGGAGCCCTTCCAAATTCTTTCGAAAGCTCGTCTCTCATCTTTCGAACTTTGTTTCCTGTTTCTTTTAAAGATCTACTTACTTTCACTGATCCATCGTCACGTAAAAATCGTTGTATTTCACCGATAATCATTGGAACTGCATATGTTGAAAATTTCACGTCGAAAGATAAATCAAATTTATCTACCGATTTTAAGAGTCCAATACATCCAATTTGAAATAAATCGTCTGGTTCGTATCCTCGATTAAGAAATCGCTGCACAACCGACCATACGAGACGCATATTACTTTGAACGATTGTATCTCTCGCTTGTTGATCTCCATCTTGACTCTTTTGAATTAACGCTTTTAGCTCGTGGTCCTTTAACTGAGGTTTCTTCTTCTCATTTCTGACCTCTATGTCCATTGGCTATTCTCCTTAATTGCATAGAGCGTTACTATTTGATAAGTATTTTGTCAAATGGATTGTTGTCCCGAAAGATTCGTTTGAAATAACTTCTACTTCATCCATAAAATTTTCCATGATAGTAAATCCCATTCCGGAACGCTCTAATTCAGGTTTAGTTGTAAAAAGGGGTTGTCTTGCTTCATCTAAGTTAAAGATACCAATCCCTTCATCTCGAATCGTGAGTTTCACCATCGCTTCTTCCAAAATCACTGAAATATAAACAACACCTTCTGCATTTCCTTCATACCCATGAATAATTGCATTTGTAACCGCTTCTGACACAACTGTTTTAATCTCTGTTAGTTCTTCCATCGTCGGGTCTAATTGCGCAATAAAAGCAGCTACCGTAACACGAGCAAATGATTCATTCTGACTTAACGCTGAAAATTGAAGGTTCATTTCATTTCTCATCTATGCCACCCCCAACGTCGCGAGCGCATGCGCTTCACTTTCTTCTAAACGAACAATTTTGAATAGACCTGACATTTCAAATAAACGTTTAACAGGCGGTGAAATTGCACAGACAACCATCTCTCCACCTAATCCCTTTACATGTTTATATCGGCCTAATATAACGCCTAAACCTGAACTATCCATAAATGTTAAGTTCTCTAGGCTCAAAACAATATGATGAACACCATGTGTCTCAATCATATCTGTTACTTTCGTTCGCAACTCTTCAGCAGTATGATGATCTAATTCACCCTCTAGCCTCACACATAAGACGTCACGTTTTACTTCTAAATGCATGGAAAGACTCACACGATTTCCTCCTTATGCTCAAACTTTACTCTTTAACATAAGATTTTCGTGATATAAAACAAGAATCCTTCCTACTGACAAAAGAAGAACTATTTCGTCATAAAGTGAAACCTTTCAGCAATTATCCCCGTAAATACGAACAGAAAAGCGGCAAAATTTTCACCGCTATTTTGATGTTGAAAACATCCCAAAGCTTCGTTTAAATAACTCCCACCAGCTCGCTGCCTCAACATCTTCTTTCGCTACAATTGTTTGTTTTAATAAAACATCTTTATCTCTTTTAATAACAAGTGTGCCAAGTGCATCACCTTTTTTAATCGGTGCCTTCACTTTCTTTTCAGCAATCACTTCTTGTTTAACTTTGTCCATATTTTCGCCCTTCTTCATAAGAAGAGACACATTGTCTGACGCAACTAAATCTACTTTTTCTTCCTTACCTTTTCCTACTTGTACAGTCTTAATTTTTTCGCCACGTGTATACAATTTTTTTGTCATATATTGACCAAATGCATAGTCAAGTAGCTTCGTTACTTGATTGTTCCGTTCTTTTGAAGTAGGTGCTCCCATAACAACTGAAATGACACGCATTCCATTTTTTTCAGCTGATGCTGTTAAACAATATTTCGCTTCCGTCGTAAAGCCCGTTTTCACTCCATCTACTCCAGGATAAAAACGTACTAGCTTATTCGTATTAACGAGCCAAAATTTCTTATCCGTATTTTCACGTAAATAGTCTTCATATTTACCTGTATATTTTCGAATAAGTGGATACTTCATCAATTCTTTCGCCATAATAGCCATATCATTCGCTGTGGAATAATGATCTTTCGCCGGGAGACCTGTCGGATTTTGAAAATGTGTATTTTTCAGTCCTAAATCTTTCGCTTTTTTGTTCATCATATTTACGAATCCTTCTTCTGAACCAGCGATATGCTCGGCCACTGCAACAGATGCATCATTTCCAGATGCAATTGCAATGCCCTTTAACATTTCATTTACAGTCATCTCTTCCCCAGGTTCTAGAAAGATTTGTGACCCACCCATTGAAGCTGCGTGTTCACTCGCTCTCACTTTATCTGTCAGTTTTAATTTTCCTTTTTCAACTTGTTCCATAATTAAAAGCATTGTCATAATCTTTGTCATACTAGCAGGTGGTAACTTTTCATTCGGATTTTTATCAAACAAAACTTTACCTGTATCTTGCTCAATTACGATCGCTGACGACGCTTGTTCCGCTAACTTCGGCGCGGTCTCTTCTGTTTTCTCCTGCTTCGTTTTCTCAGATTGCGCAAAACTAACTGAAGTACCAGAAAGCAATAACATGAAACAAACAAGTATTCCAAAAACTCGCTTCATGACTAACCCTCCATTCTATATCAAACCTATTTTTTCCAATTTATTCATTTTTAATACCATATTTTTCTATTATTTTCAGTTGACAAATAAATTCATTGCTTATATTGTATTAAGTGTATTACACACAGTAGTACACTTAATACTCATCAGGAAGGAGACATTGCTCTTGCATATTCAAATTAATCCAAGAAGCAACACTCCGATATGGGAACAAATTGTTCAAAATATAAAAGAGCTCGTACTAAAAAATATGTTAGCTCCAAGTGATAAGCTTCCTTCTGTACGCGAGCTCGCTTCTTTGCTCGTTATAAATCCAAATACAGTAAGTAAAGCTTATCAAGAATTAGAGCGACAAGAGATTATTGAAACATTACGAGGAAAAGGAACATTTGTAGCCCAATCGATTACCCCAACATTAGACGAAAGGAAAATCGCTATGGTTGAAAAGCAGTTTCATCAATTATTACTAGAAGCCTCTTATCTTGGGATTACGAAAGATAAAATTCACGATTGGATAGATTCATACTATAAAGAGATTGGAGGAAATACGGATGCTGAAAGTGACAAACTTGAAGAAAACAATTGATAACCAAACGATTTTAGACGATGTTTCTTTCACATTACAAAAAGGTAGTATCGTCGGATTACTCGGAAGAAACGGCGCGGGGAAAACAACTTTATTACGAACGATGGTCGGCATTTTAGACCCAGATACAGGAACTGTTACATATGAGGATACGGATGTTCATAAGCATCCTGAAATTAAACAAAAGGTTGTATACGTTCCAGACTCTACTAACATATTAAACGGTTATACAGTGAAAGAAATCGTTAAGTTTTATAAAACCGTTTATACAGCATTTGATGAACAATATTTCTATGGATTATTAGAGCGGTTCAACTTACCAAATAAACGAATTCGTAGTTATTCAAAAGGAATGAAAGCACTGCTTGCCATCATTTTAGCTTTCGCTGCAAAAGCAGAATATATCATTTTAGATGAGCCAACAAACGGGCTCGATCCTATCGTTAAAAGACAAATTCTACAATTTCTCGTCGAGGAAGTTGCGGAGAAAGAAGTTACAATTTTCATCTCAACTCATCATTTAGATGAGGTTGAGAAAATAGCGGATACAATTATTATGTTAAAGGGACGTACCGTAGCTTCTATTACGTCACTAGACGATGCAAAATCACAATTCGCTAAAATACAAGTTGCTTATGAACGATCATTACCTCAAAAACTAGAAAACTTAAGCAATATTAAAATATTAAACCAAACCGGAAAAGTATATACGATTTTAATCGAAGGCAATGTAGCTACAACTCTTGAGAAGTTTTATAAAGAGCAACCAATACTCATTGAAGAATTAACAATGTCACTGGAAGATGTCTTTGTTACAACACTTGAGGAGGATGGGTATGTTTCATAAGGCGTTGTGGATGTGGAATTGGAAGCGCGGGAAATATGCTGCTTTACTATTTTTCTTGAGTACGCTTTATTATTTATCTTTCAAATACTATAGAGAAGCTCAACTACAACTTGCTAAGTATTATGACTTGAAAGAAAAAGGAACATTCGATTATAGTTACACATTTTGGTCAAATGATAATAGCCTTTGGTTAACTATTCTTATTATTTCTTTAGCGTGTCTATTAATAGGATGGGAACGTAGCAATCAATCTATTACTTTACTTATGGGAATGCCTTTTAAACGAAAAGATGTTTTCTTATCTAAATGGGCTTTCGGTTCATTCTGTATTGTATGCTCATTTCTTATAAATTGGGTTCTTATGTATTTTATTTATAGAGCTACAATTCATTTTGATTATCAATCATTTGGACCATTTCATCGATACTTTCTGTATGCAATCGTTTCATATGTCGCAGTATATACAGCTGCTTTATGTATAGGTACTTTTACTGGAGGTATCGTTTCACAAGTCGTTTTTTGTATTCCTTCGTTACTAATGGGGCTTACCTTTATTTCATTACTACACAATTTTACAATTAATTCTCTAGATATTACATATAAGAAAGACCGACACTTATATGTAAGTCTTTCAGAAATTAATGCAAAAGCAAATATCGTTGCACCGATAAATTACTTTTCTATTAATTACTACTATAATCCGGAAAAAGATAAGGAAGCACCCGATTCATCGCTTTTAAAAGGTCCAGAGTTCCATAGTTATTATTCAGCTAAATCGATGCTAGTTCCTATTTTTTATACAATCTTCTATTTACTAATTGGCTCATATTTATACAAGCGGTCACCAATTGAAAATAGTCAAAGAATATTTATTTCCAAAAAACATTTACGAATATGGATATGGGGAACGACAATCTATTTCGCCTTACTAAGTAGCTATAAATTACCTTTATTTAATTTCTTATTTAATCAGTATACCGGTATGTGTTTCGCCGGAATTGTCACTTATTTCGTACTAAAGCGCCTTACAAATTATAAAGTCTTTTAAAGGAGAGATCCTATGTTTCAAAAAGCATTATGGCTACGGACGTACCAACAAAGTAAATATATAGTCTGGTTATTTTGGTTCGTTAGCTTCTACAATTTGTCATACAAATACTATATGGCAGCTATTGAACAACAACACTTTCTAACGATGCCAAAAGAAGACAACTATACATATCACTACCAGTTTGGTTTATCACTAATGGATCCTGTTATATTCCAAGGTGTTGCACTTATCATTTTAGCTTGTACGTTAATCGGATGGGAAAGACAAAATAACTCCATTGATTTTCTTTGGTCTATGCCTTTTAAACGCTCACACTTTTTTATGACGAAATGGTTGTTTGGTATTTGTAACATTGTAGCAGTTGTCAGTATAAACTGGGGTCTATTTGCTATTATGAAAAAGATAACTTTTCATAATAAATATCAAGTATTTTCCCCATTCCATTCTTATTATATATATATGTTAATTGTATTAATCGCTATTTATACACTTGCATTATGTATTGGAACAATTACAGGGCATATTATCTCGCAGGGACTTCTCACTGCAGCTATATTCATGTTTCCATTGTTACTTCCATCTCTAGTCTCAGGAGTCATCGCTGTTCACTCAAATATAGACTTTCATGAGAACAGTAATAATATGAACCATTTCTTAGAAAACATACGTATTTCTGGTCCAGCAGAAGATTTTCGTATTAGATTTGATTATGATCCACATAGTGCCTATACCGATCCAGATGGAGTGCGTCATAATGAACCAAACTTTACAAAAATCCCTTCAGCAAAATTATTGATTGCACCTATCACATATATCATTATTTTATTACCACTCGGTATATATTTATATGTTCGTTCAGTCAATGAGCTAAATGGAAACTTCCTCCTATATCCGAAGTTACAAAAAATAATTATGAGCATTGGTATTTTCGTTATAGGAATAGTTGGTGGTTTAGTCTTAAGGGGAGACAAATCATTACTTAATTTTTACATTGGATTTTTTGGGGCAAGCATAATTAGCTATTTTCTTCTATCCAAACTATTGAAATGGAAGTTCTCTTGGAACGCTAAATAAACTCATCATTATCACAATTTTGTACTGGAGGGATTACATGTTTCATAAAGCTTTATGGCTCCATCATTACAAGCAAAGTAAGTACATTCTTTTACTCTTTGCTTGTAGTAGTTTTTGGTTTTTACCTATTAGCTACTTTAATGATTTACAGGTTCAACCAAACGAAGATGGCTATTTCTACTATAGTTTAAACGGGGATACTCTTATCATCCCCTTCATTCCAATTTTCATATTACTCGCCTGTTCATTAATCAGTTGGAAAAGACAAAATCAAACAGACTATCTGTTATTTGCAATGCCATTCACGAGAAAAGAGCTTTTTCTTTCTAAGTGGCTGTTCGGGACAATCGCAATTCTATTCATAATGAGTCTTAATGGCATCTTAATTTATTTCATCCTAAAGATTAATCTTTTTAGCCAATACCAATCTTTCGGGCCAATGGGTACATTATTATGTTATGTTACCATTACATGGATTGCGATTTTTACAATAGCTATTTTTATCGGAACAATTGCTGGCAATGTCATTTCGCATAGTATATTAAGCTTAATTTTCATTATATTACCATCTGGAATAGGCATGTTACTGTTTCATTTTGCTTGGATTCACACAAATGTATCTACAACTGAATTTTTCCTTAAGAAAGCGAATTATGCATCATATATAGAGAATATTGAAGTTTTTGCACCTACTAATAATACTTATATATCTTATACATTTAATCCAGAAGTAAAGGAAGTAGACATTAATAATTTAAAAGAATCCGTTAAGGAGCAGCATCAATTCCAGCCCATCTGGAAGCTTATCACTCCGATTCTATATATTCTCATTCTTTTACCATTAGGAGTATTTTTGTATAATCGGACTCCTAATGAAAATAACGGTAAAATATTATTATTCACTAAACTACATCGACTATTTATACCTTGTGTTACAATATGTTTTGCTCTATTAGGAGGCCGAATAACAGGTGGAAAAAACGATCCGCTATTAAGTTATTACGCTGGGTTCATAATAATAGGACTATTTGGCTATGTAATACTTCACTATTTGATAAATAAAAAATTTTTACTTCATACGAAATAACCTCCTTCAAAAGGAGGTTATTTCACATTTTCTCTCCTATCCCCATACACCATCTCTTCTTTCATTCCAAACCCATCACCATTTTGCACAATTTGCTCTGTCGGTGCGACTACACTTTCAGCAATTTTCCATTCGCCGCGCTCTTTCATAAATACTTGTAGAAAATAGTTCATGCCATTTAATTGATACGCATTTTCTTTTTTTACATTATAGTGTACCGCAATGTAGTGCACTTGAATATTTTCTTTCCCTGCTTTTGATACGTATTGCGATAATCTTGGAATGTACATTGATGCTTTCTTAAATGGTAAGTGCTTCGCTTTAACGAGCGATGAACTTGTTACATTACGCAGAGTGTCCTGATTACGAACATTATCGCTATGGTGAAATAATACTGCGTTTTGCATAGAACGAACCCATAATTTCGAATACAAGACGGTATTATCGTTTTCAATGTACTTCACTTCTTTTTGCACCACTTGGATAGGGGTATCGGCGTACATGAATGTATGAAAGCAGAAGAAACTTCCAAGTAAAATGGTAAGTGCAGCAATATATTTCATAATCTTTCCTCCGATCTGTTTAATTAAAGTATCGGAGTTTCAAAATATTTTTATTCAAAAGAAAAAGGATAGGAAAGCTCTCGCTTCCTATCCTCATTTATTATAATACGCGGCCAAATAGTTCTAAAATCATTTCTATCTCTTGGTCGCTCCAACCTTTAAATTTCTCTTTATAATATTCTTTACGCACAGCTTCAAGCTTTTCAGTTACTTCTCGTCCGTTTTCAGTAATTTCTAAATATACGATACGACGGTCCGAATTTGAACGTTTTCTTTCAACAAACCCTTTTCGCACGAGACGATCTGTTACAGCTGTAATATGACTGGAGGTTACGTTTACTTCACTCGCAATTTGCGAAGCCATCTGTGGACTTTTTAAAAATAACGCACGTAATACAGAGAATTCATTATATGGCATATGCTCTGAAAAACGTGTATTAATATCATTTTGTAATAAACGTATCATCTTTCGAAATGATGCAGATAAATCTAAAATCAGTGTTTCTCTATTTTCGTTCACTAGCCTCGTCCCTTTTTTATCATATTTACACATATTATAATCTATAAATACCTATATTGTATATGCTTTCTTCTCACAACATTCTCATTTATGTAACTTTTTTCATACGATTTTCTTTTTTGTTCACACATATACATGTAAAAAAGGATGGTGAGCATAAATGCAAGGTGGAATGAATCCGTATTTACATAATATCCGTACGACAAATACTGGTAAAGAAGCTACTATTACTGTACAAGGAGAAGGTATTATAAAGGCAAAACCAAATGTTGTCATATTAACACTGGGCATTCGAACAGATAGTAAAAATGTAAAACAAGCGCAAGAAGAAAATGCAGTGCAATCGAAACAATTGCTTGATGCACTCAAACAGCTAGGTATTGCCGATAAAGATATAGAAACCATTTCTTATACAATTACTCCTCAATACGAATATGTAAATGATAAAGCATTACTACAAGGCTACCGTGTGGAGCATTTGTATGAAATTACCGTTTTAAATGTGCAAAAAGCAGGGGAAGTATATGATATAGCCGTTACGAATGGTGCAAACGTAGCAAAAGGATTACGTTTTCGAATATCTCATCCAAATAAATATTATGAGCAAGCTCTCATTCAAGCTCTGCAACAAGCAGTAGACAAAGCTCGTACAATTGCGAGTACCTACAATTTAAATATTAATCCTGTTCCCCTCTCACTCGTTGAAGAATCTGTCCAATTACCGCGAGAGATCGCATCATATGCTACTTTGCATGCGCAAGCAGCTCCGCCCATTCAATCGGGAGAATTAGAAATTATATCTTCTATCCGGGCTATTTTTACGTATTTATAAGTAATTTCACTTGTAAGTAACCGTTATCATTTTTATTGTTGTAAAAACATGATGTTCTGATATAATAAAGGTCGGTGAGCTCTTACAGAAGAGATATCACGGGTGGGAGAGGGATATGAAAAAGAAGGTTTAACATGAAAGGAATACTTGAAAGAACATTTAAATTAGGTTTACATGAAACATCACCAAAACAAGAAGTTTTAGCTGGCGTTACGTCATTTTTCACGATCGTATATATTATGATTGTAAATGCATCAATCTTATCAGATGCTGGCATTCCTCTTGAAGCTGGAATTTTAGCAACTGTTTTCAGTTCATTCGTCGGATGTCTGCTCATGGCATTTTGGGCAAATGCACCTGTTATTCTTGTTCCTGGTATGGGTGTAAATGCATTCTTCACGTACACTGCTGTCCATACGCTTGGTTTAACTTGGCAAGAAGCATTAGCGGCTGTCTTTATCTCTGGTATTATTTTTGCAATTGCCGCTTTTACACCAATCGCTCGCGTGCTCTCGGTATCGATTCCAAAGTCATTAAAGGAAGCTATTACTGTCGGCATCGGATTGTTTCTAGCATTTATCGGATTGCAAAAAGGTGGTTTAGTCGTTTCGAATCCAAATACTGCTGTTGCAATGGGGAAATTAAGTAATCCTGTCGTTCTTGCGACATTACTGACTCTTATCGTTGCACTTGTATTATTTATTCGTAATGTACGTGGAAACTTTTTATGGACGATTGCAATAGGAACTGGTATCGCATGGCTATTCGGTCTTGTTGATACGAGTCAAATGGGAAATAGTTCATTCTCATTCGCTAATTACGGTGATGTGTTTGGAGCTATGTCATTTGGGAAACTTTCTTCCTTACCGTTTTGGATTGCAACATTCTCCTTAAGCATGGTGCTTATTTTCGAGAACATGGGACTATTGCACGGTTTATTAGAAGATGATCGTAAATTCCCACGTGCTTACCAAGCCAATGCAATTTCAGCAATGACATGTGGTCTATTTGGCACAAGCCCTACCGTTTCAACAGTAGAAAGTGCCGCAGGTATTACTGCAGGCGGTAAGACAGGTCTGACGTCTATCGTTACAGGGTTGTTATTTTTCGCATCACTGTTTGCGCTTCCGTTTGTCAAATTAATTCCTGATAGTGCCATTGCACCAATCTTAATTATTATTGGCGGGCTGATGATTACAAGCATTCAACAAATTCCTCTGAACGACTTTTCAGAAGGATTTCCAGCGTTTTTAATTATCGTTATGATCCCGCTCACATATAGTATCGCTGATGGCATTGCGTTCGGATTTATTGCTTATCCTATCTTGAAAGTTGCTCTTGGAAAGCGTAAAGAAGTCGCACCGTCCATGTATATTATTACATGCTTATTCTTAGCCATGTTCGTATTACACGCTATTGGCTAAGAAAAAACACCGAGGAAATCCTCGGTGTTTTTTTACTTAAACCAACCTTTTTTATAAAACCAAGCCATCATTCCGCCGCCAATTAACGCCATTAAAATTAAGCAAATAAAATAACTATACTTCCCGCCAAGCTCCGGCATATGTGCGAAGTTCATGCCGTATACCCCTGCAATAAATGTTAACGGCATGAAAATAGTTGAGAAAACAGTTAATGTTTTCATAATGTTGTTCATATGGTGGGAATTCAATGAAAAGTAACTATCTCGAATATCTGCTGTTAATTCACGGCTTGCTTCAATCATCTCTGTCAGTTTAAGCAAATGATCATGTATATCTTTAAAATAAATTTCATGATCGCTTATACCGTAAAAACGTGTTGAATTTAATATACGATACAATAAATCACGCATCGGAATAATCGTACGCCTTAGCTTAGATAAATCCGCACGAATATCAAATACTTCTTCTAGCACGCTTCCTGCTGTCTCACCCGTTAAATTATCATCAATTGCATTTAAATGGTCTTCAATGTAATATACAGGTGCGAAATAATCATCTACAATTTGGTCAACAATTGTATGTGCTACATGTAAAGGACTCTTCTTAATACGTTTCTTTTCACCGAGCGTTTTCCATACTCTTTCAATCGCATTGTTATGAGAGAAGTGGAAAGAGACTATATATCGATCACTAACAAATAAATCGATTTCATGCGGTTCTAATCCGTCTTCTCCGAATGCATGGAGAACTAAAAAGTTATATCCATCATAAAAATCTACCTTTGGCCTCTGTACATATTCTACACAATCTTCAATTGCAAGGGGATGGAACTTAAAGTGATCTTGTAAAATATATGTATACTCCTCTTTCGTCGGCTTATATAAATCAAGCCAATACCATACGATGTTCTCTTTTTTCGTTTCTTCTAGCGAAACATCATATAAAACTTCATTTTTTTTCGTTATTGCACAGATTCTAATCATAATTTCACCCATTACTATTATAAACAAAAAATAGTAAAAAAAGCCAAGGAGAAATCTCCTCAGCTTTTTTTATCCCGCTATTTGCGGGCAGTAAGACCCATACCTCAAAATTCAGCGAAAGCAACGAAGTTAGGTGTGGGTCGGGCTGCCCGTAAAAACCCGATTGGTGAAGGCTAATAATCAGTGGGTAATGAAGCCCCCACTGATTAAAGTTTCACTTTATTACTTCGTTACAATACCGTGTACTAAAGTTGGTGCATCTACGTGGTCTTTAGCGATTTTCATGTTCTCATAAATTTTCGCTTTTACATCTTCAACATTTTCGCGGTTTGCGTAAATTGTAACAAGAGAGTCACCTTTTTTCACGCTATCGCCTACTTTTTTGCGAAGCATTAGACCCACTGCTAAATCAATTTCAGACTCTTTCGTTGCACGCCCTGCTCCTAAAAGCATTGCTGCTGTTCCGATTTCATCTGCAACGATTTCCGATACGTAACCGTCTTCTTTCGCTTCCACTTCAATTTTAAATTGTGCTTGTGGCAATTTAGAAGGATCATCAACAACAGAAGCATCGCCGCCCTGCGCCGATAAGAACGTTTTAAATGCTTCTAACGCTTTTCCATTGTTCATTACTTCAATTAATTTTTCACGTGCATCTTCTAAAGATGAAGCTTGTCCAGCAAGGTACACCATCTGACTTCCAAGTGTTAAACATAACTCTTCTAAATCTTTCGGTCCTTTACCTTGTAATGTATCAATTGCTTCTTGTACTTCTAATGCGTTACCGATTGCTTCACCAAGCGGCTGACTCATATCAGAAATAACCGCCATCGTATTACGACCAACGTTATTACCGATGCGCACCATTGCTTCTGCTAAACGCTTTGCATCTTCATCTGTTTTCATAAATGCTCCTGCTCCAGTTTTTACATCAAGAACGATTGCATCTGCACCAGCAGCAATTTTCTTACTCATAATCGAGCTTGCAATAAGCGGAATTGAGTTTACTGTTGCCGTGACATCACGAAGTGCATACAATTTTTTATCAGCAGGTGTTAAGTTTCCACTTTGACCGATAACAGCAATTTTATTTTCATTTACAAGACGCATGAATTCATCATTTTCAATTTCCACATGGAATCCTGGAACTGCTTCTAACTTATCAATTGTACCACCAGTATGTCCTAAACCACGTCCAGACATTTTTGCAACTGGTACACCTAAAGCAGCTACTAATGGACCTAATACAAGTGTCGTTGTATCACCAACTCCACCCGTTGAATGCTTATCTACTTTTATCCCTTCAATGGCTGATAAGTCAATTGTATCACCGCTATTTACCATTGCCATCGTTAAATCTGCACGTTCTTGATCATTCATATCTTGGAAGAAAATTGCCATTGCAAGTGAACTTACTTGATAATCAGGAATATCACCATTTGTATATCCTTCAACAATAAAGTTAATTTCTTCTGTCGTTAATGCTTGTCCATCACGTTTTTTTGCAATTAGGTCCACCATTCTCATTGTGAGGTCACCCCTTCATTTGTTTTACGATTGCTTTTACTAATGCTAAGAAGTTAGCTTTAACACGTTCTGTCGTTTCAATTACTTCATCATGGTGAAGTGGTTGATCTAAAATACCAGCTGCCATATTTGAAATACAAGAAATACCAAGTACTTTCATACCCGCATGACGCGCTACAATTACTTCAGGTACTGTTGACATACCAACTGCATCTCCGCCAAGTGTACGAAGCATACGAATTTCAGCAGGTGTTTCATATACAGGACCTGTCATTCCAACATATACACCTTCTTGTACTTTAATATTTAAATCTGCTGCAACTTGTTTCGCCATTTCCCGAAGTTCTGGCGTATATGATGTAGACATATCAGGGAAACGTACACCCATTTCAGAATCATTTGGTCCGATTAATGGGTTCGTACCCATGAAGTTAATGTGGTCTGAAATTAGCATAAGATCGCCTGGTTCAAATGATGTATTTACACCACCAGCTGCGTTTGTTACAACAACTGTTTCTACACCTAGTTCTTTCATAACACGAACTGGGAATGTTACTTTTTGCATATCGTATCCTTCGTAGAAATGGAAACGTCCTTGCATTGCTACTACTGTTACACCTTGAAGTGTACCGAATACAAGTTGACCCGCATGTCCTTCTACAGTTGAAACTGGGAATTCAGGGATTTCACTGTATGGTACTGTTACTGCGTTCTCGATTTCATCTGCTAATACACCTAGTCCAGATCCAAGGATTAGTCCTACTTGTGGTGTCTCTTGAAATTTCTCTTTTAAGTATGAAGCTGATTTTGTAATTAGTTCACGATTCATCTGTTTATCCCCCTATTTCTTTAGCTCGTTTAAGAAGCTTGTTCCATGTTCTGGCATTTTAACATTAAAGTTTTCTGCTACAGTTGCACCAATATCAGCAAATGTTTGACGAAGTGATAACTCTTGTCCGCCTTCTTTCATGCTTGGGCTATATGCTAATAACGGTACATATTCACGTGTATGATCAGTACCGTAGTGAACTGGATCATTACCGTGGTCTGCTGTAATTAATAATAGATCATCTTCTTTTAGTTTTTCGAATACTTCTGGAAGACGTGCGTCATATTCTTGTAGAGCTTCTCCGTACCCTTGTGGGTCACGACGATGACCAAATAAGGCATCAAAGTCAACTAAGTTCAAGAAGCTAATACCTGTAAAGTCCATATTTAATGTATCTACAAGCTTGTCCATTCCATCCATATTTGATTTCGTACGAAGTGATTCAGTTACCCCTTCGCCATCATAAATATCAGCAATTTTACCAATAGCAATTACATCATAATCGCTATCTTTTAGTTCATTCATTACTGTGCGACCAAATGGTTTTAGTGCATAGTCATGACGATTTGGTGTACGTGTGAAGTTTCCTGGCTCTCCGACGAACGGACGAGCGATAACACGTCCTACCATGTACTTCTCATCTAATGTTAATTCACGTGCGATTTTACAAATTTTATATAGCTCTTCAAGTGGTACTACTTCTTCATGAGCTGCGATCTGTAATACACTATCAGCAGAAGTGTAAACAATTAAAGAACCTGTTTCCATTTGTTCTTGACCAAGCTCAACAAGTACCTCAGTTCCAGAGGCTGGTTTATTACCGATAATTTTACGACCTGTCTTTTCTTCTAATTCATCAAGTAATTCTTTCGGGAATCCTTCAGGAAACACTTGGAATGGTGTATCAATATAAAGTCCCATAATTTCCCAGTGACCTGTCATTGTATCTTTCCCTGTAGATTTTTCTTGCATTTTTGTATAATATCCAAGCGGTTTCTCTACTTTAGAGATTCCTTTCATTTCACGAATATTACCAAGGCCTAATTTCACCATGTTTGGCATGTGTAATCCATTCATATGTTCAGCGATATGACCAATTGTATCAGAACCTAAATCACCAAACTGCTCAGCATCCGGTGCTTCACCGATTCCCACAGAGTCCATTACGACTAGGAAAATACGTTTATATTTATTCATAACTGCAACCTCCTATATGTTCAGTTCTACTTCTTGTAGTATGTTCAAAACGCTATAAAGTGAAACTGTTATCAATGGGAATTATCTTTCGTCCTCATTATTAAACAGTACTGCTTTAAATCATTCTCTAACTTTTTCGTTTTACTTTCAAACGAATCAAAAACATTTCTAGGTTTTTCCAAGTCAGATGTCAGACATCTGATATTGATATCATAACATGTTTACGCTTTCTTTTTAATACATTTTCGTAGAATTCTTCATTTTCTTTACCCTTCTATTGTAATCCATTCTGCAAAGAAGTGCTAATCATTTCATGACTTTTTTCTTAAAATAAAAAGCAGCTCTAAAGAGCTACTTTTTATTTTACTTCTACTGTTTCTTCTTTATGTTCATGTAGTTCACCTTTTCTTACATGAACTTTCACTTTATAAGCACCATTCTCTTTGAAAGTATGTTTACTTTCATACTCCCCTTTATTCCCCTCTTTCGCCGGAATAAATTCGTGTTTTTCAACGCCGTCTTTCCAAATCTCAAGTTGTACTTCAGCACCAGATAACGCTTCTTCTTTTTGTTTTAAATGAACTTTCATTGTTGACTCAGCATTTGCTTTAATATCTCCAGCCATAAGATGTATCATCGTATCACTTTTATGATCCCCATGACCTTCTTCTTTTTTCGGATCTTCAACTTTTGCATTTCCCACAGCCACTTTTACTTCTGGCATAACATGCATTTCACGTGCATTTGTATGAGCAATAACATGATATACTCCATCCGTTTCGAATGTTTTTTCTACAGCATAAACACCTTTTCCTTTATGCTTAGCGTTTAACATCTCGTGCTTTTCGTCGCCTGCTTTCCAAATTTCAAACTTTACATCATCAGCATCTGTTACTTTTTCTTTTCCTTGTGTAACAAGTGCTTGTACTTCTGTTTTTTCACCAGGTTTAATTTCTTTCGGATTCGTTTGAACTGCTACTTTTACAGCTTCAAGTTTCTGTTCTTTTTTCGGTTCTTCTTTGTTTGTATTACAGCCAGCCAATGCTAGCATCGCGATAAATAACGTCATAATAAGTTTTTTCATCATCATTTCCTCCTTCATACTTTCCTTAGTATAGAGGAAATACATTGTAATATTCTAGTCTTCCGCTGAAAACAATGTACGAAATGTTTGTGAAGTTTTTGTGAAATGGTTTGTTCTTCTTAATCTATGAAAAAAGAGCATAGTGACTATGCTCTCGGGTGAAACTGTTTATATACATCTTTTAATCTAGTTTTTGAAACGTGCGTATAAATTTGCGTCGTTGAAATATCTGCATGTCCAAGCATTTCTTGTACAGCACGCAAGTCTGCCCCATTTTCTAATAAGTGTGTAGCAAAAGAATGGCGTAACGTATGCGGTGTAAGCTCTTTTTCAATATTTGCTTCTTTCGCTAATCGTTTTAAAATTTTCCAAAATCCTTGTCTCGATAATCGATTACCATGATGGTTTAAAAAGAGTGCATCTAATGCTTTTTTACCCATCAATTCTCTTCTTCCTTTTTCAATATACTTTTGAATCGCTTCTGTCGCTAAGCTTCCTAATGGAATAATTCTTTCTTTATTCCCTTTCCCTATGCAGCGAACAAACCCCATCGTTAAGTGTACATCTTCTAAATTTAATGAAATTAATTCTGAAACACGAAGTCCTGTTGCATACAACAACTCTAACATTGCCTTATCACGAATCCCAAAAGCACTTGCCGTTTTCGGTGTTTGAAGCAATGCTTCCACTTCGTCGATTGATAATACTTTTGGTAATTTCCGTTCCCCTTGTGGCGTTTCAATATGTACTGATGGGTCATGCTCCACTGCTCGCTCACGAAGTAAAAATTGATGAAACGAACGAATCGATGCAATATGACGCGCCAATGTTTTTGAAGATTTTCCGTTTTCTTTTAAATACTGCAAAAAGTTAACAATATGCAAGCGTGTCACTTCATGAAACGTCTTCGTTTGTTCTACATTTTGCAAATACTTCACATAGCTTTTCAAATCGCGTTCATAAGATACAACTGTATTTTTCGCTAAACCTTTTTCAACAATCATATAATGAATAAAATCTTTTAATTGATCTTCCAATCTACACTACTCCCCATTTTCATAGAAAAACATCATTCTATTTACGAAAGCATCCTTTTCTGGCTCCTCATTCCCTGATACTTTTTCTACAGTCTCTTCTTTTGGCTTTTCATAACGATGGTAACTTTCATATTCTTCATTTATCCATAGTATAGCGAAATAAAACAAAATCGTACAACTTGTAAATAATAAAAATACTTTCATCCCATCAAAAGTTAATTTTAAAGCTCGGCGCATTGTAAATTCCTCCAAAATATAAGTTATTACAACATATGCCAAGCTTTCACCAATTTATACCTTATTCAAATAAAAAACCTCTTCCTAGTTAAATAGGAAAAGGTTATTTTTCATCCGTTTCATTTTCTTGACAATTTTTACAAATCCCATGGAATGTTAAACGATGATCTTTCACCTTAAAGCTCCAG
This sequence comes from Bacillus sp. JJ783, assembly GCF_036963225.1. Lineage (NCBI taxonomy): Bacteria > Bacillati > Bacillota > Bacilli > Caryophanales > Bacillaceae > Bacillus > Bacillus sp. JJ783. The sequence goes on from NZ_JBALMG010000086.1 coordinate 65,558, forward strand.
TCTCGTTCCACTTTATTCTCCACTTCACCAAGTAAATCTTCTTGTATTTCTTGTACAGCACCGCATTGTGTACAGATTAAATGATGATGGAAACGCTGTGCACCTTCTTGGCGTAAGTCATAACGCGAAACACCGTCTCCAAAGTTAATCTTATCGACAACTTTCAACTCAGACAATAACTCTAAAGTTCGATAAACGGTTGCTAATCCGATCTCTGGCGACTTTTCTTTTACAAGGAGGTATACATCTTCTGCGCTTAAATGATCTTCTTCATTTTCTAGCAGCACACGAACTGTTGCTTCACGTTGTGGTGTCAATTTATAGCTCGCTGCATGTAATTGCTTCTTAATTCGTTCAATTCTTTCTTCCATTCGGTACTACTCCCTCCTCGCCACTCTTACACCATTATATCAGAAGAAGGGCTCCTGTCAAAAGAAAAACAATAAAAACAAATTGATAATTATTCTCAAAAAGTATTTATTGTTTGTTAATAGCCTCCACAACTTCTTTCATTAAAACTGGTGATGCATACGCTTCGACACTGGAAGCAATAGCTAATACCGCTCCAATCACGAGAAAAAAGCATGTATAGCGAATTAATAACGGTAATAGTGGCTCAGTTATTTTCCGGATAAATTGATGCCTAATCATTCTCAAGGAAAAGCTTGCAGCAATTGTTGTCATTACGAGAAATACAGGAATTATAATTAAATTTTGTGGCAATACAGATACAAATGCTAATAATAGTCCATTCCATCCGTGCTGACTTACTAAAAAACCTACTGTAAATCCAACAACTACCCCTTTTAAAAATAGTAAGATAAAAATGAGCGGCAACCCAATAATTGAAATCCCCAAAATCCAAATAAAGCCGATATATTTTAATTGCGAAAAGTAACTTTCTCGAAACATTTCGCCTGCGACAGCAAATTCTCCTTTAGAAACTTGTCCAAAAAAACGCTGTAAATAAAATGATAAATCTTGCTTTTGGTTTATTTGTAAACTATTCACAAGAATCGCTCCAAATATTACTCCCATCAGTAATAAAACCGCATTAAATATATATAGTGAAGAATTTTCCTGTATGTGAGACATTACACGGTCTTGCCACGTTTTTCGCCACATTTTCCTTCCCTCCGTTCACACTCTTACTAAAAATGTATGAAAGAAAGAAAAAAAGTATGACGAATTAACATTGAAATTCCGCTCTACTTTGCTAAACTAAAAAGTAGAGAATAGGAGGGATTTCTCTTGAAACCATTATTATTAGATTTTCCAACATTATTTCAAACTGAGCGCTTGCAAGTACGTAAGCCGTTTCCAGGTGATGGCACAGAAGTATATGAAGCAATCCAAGCTTCTCTAGAAGACTTATTACCATGGATGCCAATTACAGCTGAAACAGAAGAACGTGCTGAAGAAATTGTTCGCGAAGCTCACGGACAGTTTTTACTTCGTGAAACACTTGATTTCCACTTATACGATAAAGTATCTGGTACATTCATCGGAGCTATTACTCTCAAGCCTGAAAACTGGGATATTCCAAAGTTTTCACTTCACTTCTGGCTACATAGCGCTTATACAAAGCATGGCTATATGACAGAAGCCATTAAAGGTGCGATTCAATTTGCATTTGATAAACTAGGTGCTAGAAGAATTGAAATTCGTACTGATGCAACAAATATAAACGCATGTAACTTAGCAGAACGTCTAGAATTTATTTTAGAAGGTACAATGGAAAATGATTTCCTAGCACCCGATGGCAGCTTACGCGATGCACGTGTATATGCAAAAATCAACTAAAAACACTCGCCTTAGGCGAGTGTTTATTTTTGTAATTGTAAATATTGTACTGCAAACATCGTCTTAGCATCATGTATGCGAAGGTCTTTCATAAGATCAATCGCTTCTTCTAATGACACTTCCATTAATTCCACAAATTCATCTTCATCTAAAGCTGCTTTATTTTCTTTTTGTTTTAATCCTGTCGCTTTATATACATATAAAATCTCATCTGCAAAACCAGGTGATGTATAGAAAGATGTAATAAGCTCCATATTTTCACATACATATCCTGTTTCTTCTTCTAATTCACGAACTGCTGTTACCTCTGGCTTTTCCCCAGGTTCTAACTTCCCAGCAGGAATTTCCACAATTGCCTTTTCGAGAGCTTTACGATACTGCTCAACGAGTACAATTTTCCCCTCATCAGTAATAGCAATAATAGCAACTGCCCCAGGGTGATTTACGATTTCACGTTTACTCATTTCTCCATTTGGTAATACTACATCATCAACACGAACTTTTATAACTCTACCATCAAAAATCGGTTCAGTTTTTACTGTTCTTTCTGCAAGATTACTCATACTACTTCATCTCCCTGTTCTATTTCCTAATCGTTCTTCATACATTTTACCACATTGAAAGGAGCGTGATAGAAATGAAAGTTTACATTTTACCAAATCGCGTCACTTTAGTCGGCAAAGCATGGCAAATTCGTCATAAGCTAAAACAATATGGAAAAGAGTATACAACTGTGCAAGAGTGGATTACAGCAAATAAAAAGTAAACGTTTGTCAACCTCCTTCCCCTTTCGTACAATAAAGATAAGGAGGTTGACCTATGAAAAAACGTCAATTAGGAAACTCAGATTTATATGTTACGGAAATTGGATTTGGCTGTATGTCTCTCGGTACATCTGAGGCTGAAGCTATGCGTATTATCGATGAGGCAATCGATGTAGGAATTAACTTTTTTGATACAGCGGACTTATACGACTATGGATTAAATGAAGAATTTGTTGGAAAAGCTCTGAAAGGAAAACGCGACCAAATTGTTCTTACAACAAAGGTTGGAAATCGATGGACAGAGGAAAAAAACGGCTGGTCTTGGGATCCTTCTAAAGCTTATATAAAAGCCGAAGCAAAAGAGAGTTTACGTAGACTTCAAACAGATTATATTGATTTATATCAACTGCATGGCGGGACGACTGAAGATCCTATAGATGAAACAATTGAAGCCTTTGAAGAATTGAAAAAAGAAGGTATTATTCGTCATTATGGTATCTCTTCTATACGTCCAAATGTCATTCGTGAGTATGCAAAACGTTCAAATATCATTAGTGTATTAATGGAGTACAGCCTTTTAAATCGTCGTCCTGAAGAATGGTTCCCACTGCTTAATGAACATCAAATTAGTGTCATCGCACGCGGACCACTTGCGAAAGGTATTTTAACTAACAACAATGCAAGCAAGATAGAAAGAGTAAAGGAAAAAGATTACCTCTCCTATTCTTATGATGAATTAAATATAACACTCGCGAGTGTAAAAGAAATTATAGGAGAAAGATCTTTAACTGGATCAGCCATTCAATACTGCTTACATAATGAAAATGTTGCATCTGTTATACCTGGTGCAAGCTCTATTCAACAGTTGCAAGCAAATGTACATGCTGGGGAACAAACGTCGTTAACAAAAGAAGAATATACACAACTTCAGCAAATTGTTAAATTTGATACATATACATTACATCGTTAAAAAAACGTTACCGTACAGGTCATAGCCATCAAATTAAAAAAGAAGGTGTCCCAAAATCTCATTAAAAATGACCTTTTGGAGACACCTTCTTTGTATTGATCTTTATATGGATCAGAAGTTGTTTCATGAACTAATTTAACGTTATGTTTATCTACCGAGAATAAACGACTATTCTTTTTCTTATTTTGAACTGAAATTAATTGATTTGTAGCGCTCGGGCAACTTTCCCATCACTTTCTATAACCGTACAGATAGCGTTTTTATAACGTATCATATTTATCAGGATTCGTTCCTACATGTAAATTACGATTTAACGTATTAATTTGATCCATCTCTTCTTCAGTTAATGAGAAATCAAAAATAGTAAAGTTCTCTTTAATACGAGATGGCGTAACAGATTTAGGAATAGTCACAATCCCACTTTGAATATCCCACCTTAATATAACTTGTGCAGGTGACTTTTCATATTTTTTAGAAATAGCCTGAATAATTGGATGCTGGAATACTTCGCCGCCTCTCATTAAAGGACTCCACGCTTCCATTTGAATTTGCTCACCTTGACAGAAATCACGCAATTCAAATTGCGCTAACATTGGATGAAGTTCAACTTGGTTTACCATCGGCTTCACTTTGCAATTTGGTAATAACAGTTCTAAATGATGTTTATGAAAATTAGAAACACCAATGGCACGCACTTTACCTTCTTCATATAGCTTTTCTAGAGCACGGTACGTATCAACATACTTCCCTCTTATCGGCCAATGGATTAAATATAAATCTACATAGTCCATTTGTAATTTCTTTAAACTTTTTTCAAACGCCTCGAGCGTCTCCTCGTACCCTTGATCGTCGTTCCAAACTTTTGTTGTAATAAACAAGTCTTCTCGCGAGATTCCAGATTCACGAACCGCTTCTCCGACACCGCTTTCATTTTCATATACAGTTGCTGTATCAATCGAACGGTATCCAAATTCTAATGCTGTTTTTACTGCTTGTTTAACTTCGTTGCCTTCTTTCGCTTTATAAACGCCTAGACCAATCATCGGCATTTTCACACCATTATGAAGTGTAGTTGTTGGAATATGCACACTCGTTCTCCCTTTCAATGTTACATTTTTTATAAACCACCACTTTATTTCAACAAGATTCATCCAAAAAGTCAAAACATACGTACAGTTTACATAATACTTTTATACACATTTAAAAAAACAACGTGAACTCAGACATTCACGTTATTTTCTATCCACTCTTTCGCCTTTTCATCTACATTACGTACAAACTCATTTTTTCCTTCCGTATACATCGTGCCATCATATGTATATTTTTCCGCTAGTTCTTTCTTTAAAGTTGCATACGCCTCTGCTTCTTCACAATGAGCCATCATGTAATCACGAAACGATAAATGCCTTGTAATCTCAGGATTCCCTTTTTCAAATACGTGCAAATGATACGAGCGTTTCTCCTCAGTTCCATGAATAAAAAAACGACGACCTGAAATACCATTTTCCCCTTTCACGATGTAACCAAGCTCTTTAAATCGTTCATTCCAATGATCTACTCTGTCGATACTTTCTACTTCCATGATCATATCAATAATAGGTTTAGCTGCTAGTCCTGGCACTGACGTACTTCCAATATGATGGATTTTTACCGTTTCTGGCATCGCCGATTTTAATCTTTCGGCCTCCATTTGAAATTTCTCACTCCAATGATTTTCGTACGAAACGACTACAATTTTCCTCATTCTAACTCCCCTTTTCTTACAAACTCGTCAAAAAAATGATCAGCGGCATTTCACTGATCATCTTTTTATTATTTAAAGTCTTTCCAAGTAAGGCTACTTTCACTTAACAGTTCTTCAAATGATTTATTCTTTTCACGTTCTTTTTGTTCCTTACGCTTTCTTTCTTGTTCTGCTGCCTCTTTTTTCTCTTCTCTCACTTGCAACTCTTTTTTCTTATTCTTTAATTGTTGCATTAACGAATCGTTCAATTGATCACCTAGTGTAAGTGATTCTTTCTCTGGTTGATTCATTTGAGAGTGTCTTTGTGTTTGTCTTTGCTTCTTTTTCTTCATACTATTCACCTTTTACTTTTTTCTCCATTATAGAGGATACACGGCGAAATCGACAATAAAAAAGATACATGCCCCCGATTCTCTATTATTCTTTTTTTGTAAATATGTTAATTTTTCGAAAAAACTAAATTTTATTGTAGATATAATCCTAGTAATCTATTAAAATTATGTCGTATGATGTCAGATTATAAAAAAAGGAGAAATTAATTATGTGGAAAAAAATTATTCCTGCTGTTGCTGTTTTAAGCACTATTACTTTTTCAAGCGTATTCGCCGCTCCTCCATCTCAGGCTCCTGCCGAACAAAACCGATACATAGACGTACAAATGCTTGGTATTAATGATTTCCATGGACAACTCGATACTGTAAAAAAAATTAACAATAAAGAAGCTGGTGGTGCTGATTACTTAGCTACTTATTTAAAAGAACGCAAAAAACAAAACCCTAATACACTTCTTGTACATGCTGGAGATATTGCCGGAGCTAGCCCACCAGTTTCTGCTTTATTACAGGACGAACCAACTATTGAATTTTTAAATGACTTAAAATTTGATGTTGGTACAATTGGAAATCATGAATTTGATGAGGGCATTGATGAAATGCGACGCCTTATTTATGGTGGATATCATGAAAAAACAGGGAATTTCAAAGGAGCAAACTTCCCTTATGTCGCTGCAAACTTCTATAATAAATCAACTGGCCGCTTATTTTTACCACCATTTACTGTAAAAATGGTAGATGGAGTTCCTGTAGGATTCATCGGAGTTGTTACAACGGATACACCGAATGTCGTTATGCCAACTATGCTAAAGAATGTACAAATTACTGATGAAGTAGAAGCTATTAATAAATCTACTCAGCAATTAAAGCGTCTCGGTGTTAAATCTATCGTAGTCCTTGCACACGTTGGAGGTACAACTGATGACACTGGTGTAACAAACGGTGACCTTACTCGCATTGCAAATGAAACAGATCCCGAAGTTGATGTTATTTTCGGCGGACATAGTCATACGTACGTAAATGGTACTGTAAATAATAAACTCATCGTACAGGCGAACTCTTACGGAATGGCTTTCTCGGACGTAGATGTAACAATTGATAGAAAAACAAAAGATATTGTGAAGAAAAAAGCTGAAGTTATCACAACATATCATGAAGGTGTAGAACCTGATAAACAAGTAAAACAAAAGTTAGATCAATATAAAGAAAAAATTGCACCGCTTGTAAATGAAGTTGTCGGAAAATCTACAGCACCTATCGACCGTAAACAAAACGATGCTGGTGAATCTACCCTTGGAAATTTAATTGCCGATGCACAGCGCCAAACAATGCAAACACAAATCGCTCTTATGAATCCTGGTGGAATTCGCAATGATCTAGACGCTGGAGATATTACATGGGGCGAGTTATATGGTATTCAGCCTTTCGGAAATCAATTAATTAAAATGGATTTAACAGGTCAAGATATTCGTGAAATTTTAAATCAACAATGGCAAAAAGGAACAACGAGAATGCTCCAAATATCAGGTATCCAATACACTTGGGATGCAATTAAACCAAATGGTGAAAAGGTTACGAATATCCGTTTAACCAATGGTGAAGAATTAGTTTCCACGAAAACGTATAGCGTAGTTGCAAATGCCTTCCTAGCTTCTGGCGGCGATGGATTTGTATCCTTTAAAAATGGAAAAAATACTGAAACTGGTCCAAACGATTTTGAAGCATTAGTCGATTATGTAAAACAAGTGAAAGAACCAATTCAGCCAATTATTGATGGACGTATTCAAAAAATCAACTAAATACTATTCAAACTAGTGCGTGACACTCGAAAGAAGAAGCTCCTTTTTATATGCAAGGAGCTTCTTCTTTTAGAGTCATACGTATTGTCATTCTTCTAGTGCAGTAAAGGATAAGCACATAGCCCCTTGTTTCCTCGTAGTATATAGAAAACTATAATAGGAGGGTTTGTATGTATTTCTATCCAAACAATGACGATACATTATATCGACAAAATAACAAACTCATTCGTAGTATTGAGAAAGCAATTAATGGAGAATATAGCGCCATTCATTGTTATGCTAAATTAGCTAATTTAGCTCCAGACATAAATGAACGAAATCAAATCCTTGAAATTCGGCAAGATGAAATAAAACATTTTCACCAATTTGTACAAATCTACACCCTTTTAACCGGTAAAAACCCTCAGCCCCAAATCACTGAAGAATGTCCAACTCTTTATTTGAACGGATTAGAATTAGCTATACAAGATGAGCAACGAACAGTTGATTTTTACTTAGAAATTGCAGACGAAACGACAAATCAACAAGTGAAAGAAACATTTCGGCGCGCAGCAGCTGATGAACAAAATCATGCCGTTTGGTTCCTATATTACTTTTCGAAACAAAAAATGAAATGAAATAAGACAAAAAGGATACACGCCCTTATATGGAACATAGTATCCTTTCTTTTATTTCTCTGGATACGTTTCATGATTAACATCATACCGTTGCAAAAATTCATGTAGTGCTTCTTCTACAATTTTAGACTTTTGAATCCCTTTCGATTCCGATATAACATCTAGTCTTGCTAATACTTCTATATTAATCGAAAAGGTTCGTTTCTTTTTCTCTGTGCTCTTACTTATAATTTGAACACTTATTTCTTCTCTTTTTCTTAGCAATTCATAAATGCTTTGTAATTGTTCATAAATTAGTAATTGATAGTCTGTTTTTGCATATTGAAGGGCAGTAGCTTCTTGGATTTGCAAATGACGTGGCTCTTCACCATCACCTATAAAGATACGTTTTTTCTGCTCTCCATCATATTCATATCCAATCACCCTTAACTTCTTTGATAATGTATATGGGCTCATTTCAAGCCGTTTCGCTATAATAGCGATTGATTCGCGTCTATTTAAAGAATCAATAATTTCTCCAATCGTCACATTCTCCCTCCTCTCTTAATCGCCTAAACTTGAAATCAAACCAGTATGTTATGATACAATGATTTTCTAGTAGTATATGCAAAAGAAAGAGCCTGTGCGATTCATACCATTTAAGAAAAGGAGGTTTACATATGCTTTTTCGTAGCTATACACCACAGTTTTATAACGAAAAGAAGCAATTAATCCCTAACAGTATCGCTACGATAGAAAGCGTTATGATTAATGACCGGAAACAATCTCTCCTTATACGCGGACAAAACGTGGAACAGCCTATTTTATTATGCTGTCACGGTGGACCTGGTATGGCACAAATCGGCTTTATTCGTCATTTTCAAAAAGAGTTAGAAAAGCACTTTATCGTTATTAATTGGGATCAACGCGGGGCAGGTAAATCCTTTTTATGGCGAGATATCCAAACAAATTTTACGATTGATCAATTTATTTCAGATGCAAAAGAAGTCATTCACTATCTTCTTAGACGCTTTAAAAAACAGAAATTGTTTCTCGCTGGGCATTCTTGGGGGAGTATTATCGGACTGCAAATCGCTAGTCAATATCCCAAATATATAGAAGCATACATCGGCATCGGTCAAATCGTACATATGAAGCAAAACGAAGAATTACTATACCGACATTTAATTAGCTCTGCAAAAAAACATGACCATAAAAAGGCATTAGCTTCTCTTTTAAAGTTAGGGAAACCACCCTTTTTAGATACGAGACGTCTCATTATTCAAAGAAAGTGGCTTGGTACATTTGGCGGAGCAATACAAAACGGATCTTCCTTTTCTTTCATACGAAAAGGTTTCTTTTCTCCTGAATATACGCTATTAGACTGGTTCAAATTTCTCGCAGGAAATTTAAAATCCGGAGTTTTATGGGAAGAGATGCTAACAATCGATTTCTTTTCGTCTATTTCAAGTTTATCTGTTCCTGTTTATTTTTGTTCTGGTCGCTATGATTATCAAACTCCTTATGCACTCGTTCAACAATATTGCGATATCATTCAAGCTCCTATTAAAAAGATGGTTTGGTTTCCAAACTCGGCACATTCTCCAGATTTAGAAGAACCTGAACTATTCGCCAAATCTTTACAATCAATTAAACAAGAACTATCTTTTCAACATACATAACGAAAGGCTCTTTTACATTTCATAGAAAACATTTTATAATGATATGTCGCAAGTATATGTCACTGCAAACATTTTCTTGCCTTAACAGAATAAAAATTAGGGAGATTACATTTATTATGAACGCTGTACTCATCGCAGTAGCAGTCATGCTACTGCTTAGTTTGTTACGTGTCCAAGTCATTGTCGCCATTATCGTTGGAGCTTTAACAGGCGGACTTATCGGCGGACTCGGTATTTCAGAAACAATTAGTACTTTTACAGCCGGTCTTGGGAACAGTGCTCCTATCGCATTAAGCTACGCAATGCTCGGTGGATTTGCTATTTCCCTTTCAAAAACAGGACTTCCTGATGCAATGATCCAATCAGCTTTAAAATGGATCGGCAACGAACAAGACACGAAAAAACAAGTCTATTCTAAAATACTTATATTATTTATCATTTTAACAATGGCTTGTTTCTCACAAAATATTATCCCTGTTCATATCGCCTTCATCCCAATCTTAATTCCAGCACTTTTGAAAGTATTAAATGAGCTGAGGGTGGATCGTAGGCTTGTAACATGTCTTATTACATTTGGATTAATTACCCCTTACATGTGGGTCCCAGCAGGATTCGGAAAAATTTATCATGACGTATTACAAACAAATGCTGCGCAAAGCGGTCTTACATTTGATGTCGCACTTATTCCAAAAGCGATGACTATTCCAGCAATCGGTATGATTATCGGATTATGTGTAGCAGTTTTCATTACATACCGAAAACCACGTACATATGAAACAGAACAAATTCATGCTGCACAGAATGAAATCGTTCCCTATACGAAAAGAAGCATTACTTTTGGTTTATTATCAATACTCGCTACATTAACTGTGCAATTAGCAACAGAATCAATGATTTTTGGTGCTTTAGCAGGTATTATCGTCTTATCAGTTAGCGGTAGTCTCCCTCTTAAAGAAGCCGATGCTATTTTAACGAGCGGAATGCGTATGATGTCCTTTATTGGATTTGTTATGATTTCTGCCGCTGGATTTGGCGCTGTTCTTCGAAAAACTGGACATGTTGAATCTCTTGTGCAAACGAGTGCACATATAATCGGAAATAATAAACCGCTTGCTGCATTTCTTATGCTCGTTATTGGACTTCTCGTTACGATGGGAATTGGTTCTTCCTTTTCAACCATCCCAATCTTAACAACAATTTTCGTACCGTTATGCGTCCAGCTCGGATTTAGTCCCATGGCTACAATCGCAATTATCGGTACAGCTGGTGCACTTGGTGATGCAGGTTCTCCAGCATCTGATAGTACACTTGGACCAACGTCCGGTTTAAATGCTGATGGTCAGCACCATCATATATGGGATACATGTGTTCCAACATTTCTACACTATAATATACCGTTACTTATATTCGGCTTTATTGCCGCAATTACACTATAAAAGGTGCGTTTTAAAAACGCACCTTTTACTTTGTTGTTTCTCTCTCAATACATCTAAATTCTGTTTCCACTTCTTCTTGTTCCACTTGTTTTTTCTTTATTTTTCCTATTAACTGCTGAAAAGCTATTTCCCCATTTTCTTCGATATAACTTCCAATCGTCGTTAATGATGGACTTATCCATTCACCCTCTACACTCCCGTTAAATCCAATGATTTGCAACTTACCTGGTATATGAATATTAAGAGTTTTCGCCGCCCTGATTAGCTCAATAGCGACCTTATCACTTGAAGCTACAACCCCATCTGTGTATGGATGCTTTTGTAACAATTCAAGAAACTGTTGATTCGTATATCCTTGGACAATTTCCTCTCGATAAGAAAGTCCTTCTTTCCAAGCAGTATCTAGAAATCCTGCCACATGCTCTTCCATTTCTTCACTCTCTACTCCCTCACCGATATAAGCAAGAAACTGGCAGCCTTTCTCTTTTAATAAAGAAACAGCTTTCTGTCCACTTTCATAATAGCTCATAAGAGATTGCCGTCCTTCAAGCACAGCGAAAGGAAGTGAGATCTCTCCTATACTTCGAAAAACAGATTTCGTCATTATAACGCCTGCAATGTTATTTTGCTCCAACATATCTATGTATCTATTCTTATTTTCTATATTACAAACTATTACTTGATACCCTTCTTTATATGCTATTTCCTCAACGAAACGGAGCAAAGTGATGTATGATGGATTATGCAAATTATCTACAAGTAATGCAATCATCGTTGAAGGCTGTTTAAATAAAGGCTTTGCTGTAGCATTCGGTCTATAATGTAATTCTTCAATTGCTTTTTTTACTTGTTTCACCGTATCTTCATGGACATATCCTTTTTCGTTAATGACTCTTGAAACGGTTGCGACTGAAACACCGGCCAATTTTGCAACATCACGTATAGTTGCCACATCGTCACCCCTTAATATGGTAATAGATTACAATTTTAAACTAAACCAAAATATAACATTCGTCAAGGTTATTGTTTTATATTTCTGAAAATTGTTACACAACTTCCACTCTACTCATAAAGTGAAACTTTAATCAGTGGGAGTTTTACTGCCCTCAAATGCGGGATAAAATATACTCCAGCTGAATTTCATGTGAAATCGCGATATTATCATAACCAATAAACGGGATTTCTTTCTTTATTTTTCGTGCTTCCTTTACCGCATCAATATACAAGTTCGTCATCATGAAGTTACGTTTCTGATAAAAACGAAGTGCGTTCATATTATCATTCGTCGTGATGAGCCACACTTTTTTACATTCGTTCTCTTTTGCCACTTGCAACACACAATCCACCAGTTTTGTACCAATCCCCTTTCCTTCCTCAAAACTATTTAACGATACAATTTCACACATGTTTTCTATCACTTTACACGTTATAATTCCCACTATTCTGTTATTTCTAAGTGCAACAAAACCGGGTAATTCTTCTAGTTGATGTACTCTGCCTCGCGAGACCATCATTGAGCTTCCCCAGTTTTCACACATAAAATCCTGAATTGCTTCTTTCATTTCTAGTGTGATTTTTTTTATATGAACCATATACGATTTCTCCCCTTTTCACATCATTGTGATACAATGTTAGTGTATCATATGTAGAGGTATTTGGAGGATGAGGTAAAGTATGAAACGTTTTTTTACAGCATTGTTTACTATACTAGGTGCACTAACTGCGATTGGGATTTTCTTTACAAATAAAGTTATGTACTTGAAGAAAAAAACAGAGGAAGAAGTTTTAGAACGCGAAACGAAAAAGCATTTTCATTTAGACGATTTTAAGGCTATTCAAAAAGAAGAGGTTCACATCCCTTCTCAATTCGGATACGAACTTCACGGATATTACATGCCAGCTGGTCATTCCAATAAATTTATGATTTTTTGCCACGGTGTGACCGTAAATAAAATCAATTCCGTTAAATATGCAAACTTATTTTTAAATAGAGGATATAACGTATTTATTTATGATCATCGCCGTCATGGTAAAACCGGTGGTAAAACAACAAGTTATGGCTATTACGAAAAACATGATTTAAAGTCAGTAGTTGACTGGCTAAAAGATCGTTTCGGAACGAATATTACACTCGGAATTCATGGTGAATCTATGGGTGCTGCAACTCTTCTTCAATATGCAGGACTTGTTGAAGATGGTGCTGATTTTTATATTGCTGATTGTCCTTTCTCTGATTTTTATGGACAGTTACAGCATCGTTTGAAAGTTGAGTTTCATTTGCCAAAATGGCCTTTATTACCTTTAGCAAATGCCTTTTTAAAAGTTCGTGATGGCTATACAATTCGTGAAGTTTCACCAATTGATTGTATAAAAAACATTAACAATCCTGTTCTCTTTATTCATAGTAAAGACGATGACTATATTTTATCTGATATGACGAAATCACTTTATGAAGCGAAAGAAAATAATAAACAGCTTTATATTGCAGAACATGGTGCACACGCTTGCTCTTATAATGAAAATAAAGAAGAGTACGAAGATGCCATCGATCAATTTTTAAACACATATGTAAAAGAAACAAAAAACAGGCTTGCATAAGCCTGTTTTTTACTGCGCTAAAACGTCTGTAACTTGTTCCATATTTTCAGAAATCCACTTTACTGCCTCGTCTAGCGTTGGGAATTCCGTCGTTTGAAAAGTCACCTCATCTTGAAGTAACCAAACATCTTTCGGTTCTTGTCCTACACCTGCGATTGACCAATGAAGTAAACTATATGGATGATTATCATTCAAAAATGATGCCCATGTGCGCTCATTTGCAATATTTTGTAGTGTTTGTAATTTTTTATCCATCTTTCGTCACCTTACTCTAGTCAGTTATAAAAACTATTATAACACTCTCTTCTCTCTCAAACAAAGTGCTCTTTTTATATTGTCAAGTACTCTCCCTAATTATATGATGAGAGTAAGCGTTTGGAAAGGAGGGATAACGTTGGCAAAAGTACAAATTAAAGTAAATGATAATGGCTCTTTTCGCGTTACAGGGGACGTGGAATTAGTTGACTCACAAGGGAATGTATTCCCAGCAAAACCGGCATTTTCTTTATGTCGTTGTGGTTTATCACAAAACATGCCTTATTGCGATGCTTCGCATAAAGGAAAATTCGAGTCTGTTGTTAGAGCACCAGAGGCAGAATAAATATTTAAAGAGCATGCACATTTATTTGTGCATGTTTTTTCTTTTGATCAAAGCCTATACAGCCCTTCCCCTTTCAACATTTCTATTACTTTCGTCCCCATTCAAATCGGCATATATTTTCACACAATTCTTCACATTCGAACATTTTTTACTATGCTTTTTTCTTTTTTGTGCTATAATGTGAGCAAACAACATCCTTCGGGGTCGGGTGAAATTCCCAACCGGCGGTGATGAAGCGAAAGCTTCTAAGTCCGTGACCCGTTTTCAACGCGAAAACGGTGGATCTAGTGAAACTCTAGGGCCGACAGTATAGTCTGGATGGGAGAAGGATATGTTTTCTAGTAATTATATATAGCGAATACACTTTTATTTCAGTATGCATATTTTTAAAGGTTCATTTTGACTCTTTATATATGTTTTATTTTGTATACTTATGTTTCT